>NHEU02000055.1 GCA_002171495.2 Alphaproteobacteria bacterium TMED93 | reverse complement strand
AATCCTATTGCTGAACCCCAGTCATGAATTACAAGAATAATTTTTTTATCTATGTTAATATTATTTATGAAGCCATCAAACCATTTTATATGTTCTTTTAGACTATAATTCTCCTGAGATGGCTTATCTAATTTATCCGAATCACCCATTCCAATTAAATCGGGTGCTATACATCTATTTTTTTTAACTAATACTTTAATAATATTTCTCCATAAATACGAGGAAGTTGGATTTCCATGTATAAATAGAATAGCTTGCCCGTCACCTTCATCTACGTAGGCTATCTTTTTTGATTGAACAGTAGTAAATTTTTTATTCATTAAAGTTAGGTTTTCTTTTTTCACTAAATGCAGTAAGGCCTTCAATGCCATCTTTAGATTCAGCATTGTTAGAAATATGAACGCTTTCCATTTCCATTTGGGTTTCTAGGCTATTATGAAAGCTTTCATTTAAAAGTTTTTTAACACTTTTATAAGCATTTATTGGACCTTTTGAAAAAACTTCAGCTTGTGTATTAAGTGCTTCGTTTAATTCTTCATTGGAATTAACTACTAAATCTATTAAACCCATATCATGAGCTTCTTCTGCCGAAAACAATCTATTAGTTAACATTAACTCTTTAGCTCTTTTAATGCCTAATATTCTTGGTAAGTAATATGTAGAACTGCCATCTGGTGATAACCCAGCATTGGTATATGCAAGTGTAAATTTAGCATCTTTAACAGCATATATAATATCACCTGTTATTGCCAAACTAAAACCTCCTCCTCCTGCAGTACCATTAACACCAACTATTACAGGAGCACTCATGCGAGCCATTCTTGATATAGCTCCATGAAAGTACATAGTCATTTCTAGTAAAGTTTTTTTTACTTCTTCCTTTTTAGATAATAAAAATTTTAAATTACCCCCTCCACAAAATAACTTTCCATTAGCAGTAAGAATTAATGCTTTAATATTTTTATCAGAAGCGGCATCTAGAGATGCAGCATATAACTCTTTAGCTAACTGTAAATCTAAAGTATTACCAGTATCAGGTTTATTTAAGGTGATTTTAGCAATAGAGGTTGCTTTTTTTTCAAATATTAAATTCTCATAAATCATAATTTTATAATATCATATAGAATTAGAATTTAAATAAAAATCAAGGTACTATCCAAAAATATTTAATGTTATTTTTCCCATACTCAAAAAAAGCCTTTTTATTTCCATCATAATTTAAATTGAGAAAAGTTATTTTTTTAATTCCAACTTTTACTATAGCAAAATTTCTAAATCCCTTTTTTTCATCAAGATAATTGAAGTCTTTTTCACTTTTTATTTTTATTCCTGGAGTTTCTTTAATAAGATATGCTGACTTTGTATTATTAGATAGTGAATTCCAAGTTAGCTCGTTTAGTTTTACTTTATTAAATATCTCTGCTTTCCCTTCTGCTTGAATTTGAATTTTATTTTTTTTATCATACACATGTAAATGTAATCGATTATTGCTTTTTAATTCTTCTATTTTTTTACTTCTTATATCAGTATGAAAAATAATTATATGACTTTCTCTTACAACTTCTCTAAGTATAACTGTTCTCAAATTAAATCTTCTTTCATTACCTGTTGCTATTGTAGGATAATGAAATGCAGATTTTTTATTTTTTACTCCCTGCTGAAAAAAGTCCCAGATTAATTGTTCTATTTTATTTAAATTATTTATAGAAAAAATATTAAATGCTGAAATGGGCATCTATAATTTTTTTTCAATTAATATACACAACAAGTGCAGAACTATTATATGTAATTCCTGTATATGGCTAGTTTCTTTTGATGGAACAGCAATACAATAATCACTTATCTTGGAGACAATTGATTTTTTTTTTCCTGTTAAACCAATGGTAATTATTTTTTTTTTTTTTGCTGTAGATATAGCTTCTTTAATATTTTTACTATTTCCACTTGTTGATATTGCTAGCAGAACATCTCCTTTTTGTCCTAATCCTTCTATTTGTCTTGAAAAAATCTTACTATAATCATAATCATTAGCTATAGCGGTAATTGAGGATGTATCAGTATTAAGAGCTATAGCGGGCAAAGAAGCTCTATTTTTTTTAAATCTTCCGACTAATTCTGCAGAGAAATGTTGTGCATCTGAAGCAGATCCGCCATTTCCACAAATTAAAAGTTTCTTATTGTTTTTAAAGGCTTTAGAAATTAAGTCTGAAGCAACGATAATATCTTTGTTACTTTTCTCTATAAAATGATTAAAATCAACCTGAAAATTATTTAAATACTTAAAAACTTCATCTTTCATATGTTTACCTGTTAAATAATCTTATTTCAAAACTTTTTAATTCTGGTATTTCTATATTTTTTGGTTTTTTACTAGATTGCCAAAAAACGTCTATAGGTATTCCTCCTCTTGGCGCAAAATACCCGGCTATTCTAAACCAAATAGGCTTCATGGTTTTAAATAGTTCTACGCCAATTTTCATAACTACATCTTCATGAAAAATACCATAGTTTCTGTATGANTGAATATAAGTTTTAAATGATTTAGACTCAACTAACCAATTTTTTGGCACATAATCTATAATTAAAATTCCAAAATCTGGTTGCTTAGTTACCGGGCAAATTGATGTAAACTCTGATACAGAAAGTCTTATGTTAAAAACCAACTTCTTATTAGAGTTTTTTATTAAATCAAATTTAAAACCCTCAGGAGATTTTGGAACTATAATATTTTTTCCTAAAACTTTATTTTTATGCATAATAGTTATTAAATTATATTTTTTTATATTATTAATATATACTTACACAAAGTATATAAAAAAATATATTAATGTTAAATAAGCATGTTAGATATAAATAAAAGAAAATTTCTTTTTTGCTGTTGCTCATTACCAATTTACTTCAGCACAAGTTATTTGCTTTCTGATAATGAAAATTTTGATTATTTAGTAAAAGGACCTTTAGCAGGAAGTATTTATTATACAAAAAAAAAACCTGGAAGATGGAAAAACTTATTAACATCTCACATACCTATTATGCAAATTAAATCAAATTTTCTAGAAATTACTACACCACATGAAATGAGAGGGTTTGAACATTTTATTCATAAACATATTGTATTAGATAAATCATTCAATATTATTTCTGAAAAAATATTTGATCCTTCTAAAGATAGAGCTTACTCTAAACACGATATATCTGGTTATAGTAATAGCTTGTTTGTAATGAGCATTTGTAATCTTCATGACACATGGCTTGAGCCTGTAAAAATATCTTAGTTAAATGCTTTATAAATATAGAAAGATATACACTTTACTCTTCTTTTTTTTGTTTTCCTTTATAGTTAGTAATAATACTTTTTCCTCTCCNTTTAATGAAAAACTTTTACTTTCTTCTTATGTTAGAAGTATTCCTTTAGCAGAGGGAGAAGTTTTAATTAAATTAAAGAAAAATAAATATTCAATAGAAGTTAATGCTCATTCAGTTGGACTTTTTTCTGTAGTGCTTGATTGGCGCCAGACTATAAAGTCTTTTGGAAAAATAGAAAATAATAGATTTACCTCTTTTAGATATCAATCATTAGACTTTAGGGGTAAAAAAAGTGGCCACATGGAGGTAGATTTTAAAGATATTATTCCTAAAATTATATCGGCACAACCTGATCCAAGAGAAGACAAGAGAAGATCTATGAGTGATGGTTTTCTATTAAAAGCAAATGACCCAGTAGCTGGGATATTTAATTTAGCTTTGGACCAATGTAAAAATACTGTTAAGATCTATGATGGAAAAAGAAGGTACAATATAAANGTTTTAGAAAAGGAAGTTTCTTTATTAGAAGATTCATATTTGAGTAAAAATATTATAAAAGCCTATAAATGCAATTATGAAATTGAAAGAATAGCAGGGTATACAAAAAAAGAATTAGCNAAGTTTCCAAAAAAAGGAGAAATTTGGATTAAAAAGCATTCAAAATTTAGTTTTTATTATCCTGTTAAAATTCAAATAAAAACTAATTGGGGAAATTTTTTATGTTATACAAAAGAGAGGAGAGTATAAAGTGAAGGCTATAATTTGTAATGAATGGTGTAAACCAGAAGATTTAAAAATATTAGAGGTAGAAAACCCAGTACTTAATTCGGACTCAGTAAGAATTGAAGTGGAAGCTGCTGGTGTAAATTTTCCTGATGTTTTAATAATTCAAGGTAAATATCAGTATAAACCTGCTTTTCCTTTTTCACCTGGTTCTGAAGTAGCAGGAACTGTTATAGAAACTGGAGAAAAAGTAAGTGATATTAAAGTTGGGGATAGAGTAATGTCTGTAACAGGACANGGTGCCTTTGCAGAACAAATTTGTATTGAAGCTAGTAAAGTAACTGTAATACCAGAAAATTTAGACTTTATTACTGCTGCAGGCATGAGCCTAACGTATGGAACTTCCTCTTACGCTTTATTTCAAAGAGCTTTAATAAAAGAAAATGATTTTGTTTTAATTCATGGAGCTACTGGTGGTGTGGGACTATCAGCACTAGAGATATCAAAAGCAATGGGAGCCAAAGTTATAGCTACCGCTGGAACAGATGAAAAATTAAAAATTGCCAAGGAATACGGAGCTGATTATTGTATAAATTACTCAAAAAATGCGTTTAAAGAAAAAGTAAAAGAAATTACAAACTCTAAAGGAGCTGACATCATTTATGACCCTGTTGGAGGAGATGTATTTGAACAATCTCTTAGATGTATAGCTTGGGATGGGAGATTGTTAGTTATTGGTTTTGCATCTGGAACTATAGCTAAAGCTCCAACAAATCTTCCTTTATTAAAAAACTGTTCAATTGTTGGAGTTTTTTGGGGTGCGTGGAGAGAAAGAAATCCACTAGGTCATAACGAAAATATGGAGATAATCCTTAAATGGTGGAAGGAAAAAAAAATAAAGCCTCATACCTCTAAGGTTTTTAAATTGGAAGATACTAAGGATGCTTTATACGCTTTAATGAATAGAGAAGTAATTGGTAAAGCTGTTATTAAAATTAAAAGTTAGAANTTTAATTTTTGAAAAACTACTTCATCATAATTAATTTTTAGATTAGCTTTTTTTACAAATGTTACCGAGTCATGTTTTTCTTTAGCTGCTTTAAAAAGGGATTCTACAATGGCAATAACATGCTGTTCAGGAAAATGATGATTAGTTATCAAAAGCATATCTTTAAAAGTATATAAAGTCTTTGAATGCTCAAATAGATCTTTAAATAAATTAGAGTCTTCTCTCTGCAAGTTTACTAAAAAATTATTAGAAATGATAGCTAAAGGTATCTGATTAGTGCTTAACAGGTCAGTTAACCTCTCAGCATCTCTAGTTCTAGCAGCTCTTGCCTTTGCCTCAGGCAAATACTCATCAAGTATCACAATTAAATTCTTTGTAAACTGAAAAGCTCCCTCATCTTTTTTAGAACACATTATTAACATGTGCATCTGTCTATAAACTTCATGCTGTCCCCATGGAGCATGTCCACTAATAAAGAAAGATAATGCTATNAAAAATATTTTTATTTTGTAAGATATTTTCATTTTTATTACGGAGATGTATTACTACATCTCCGTATAATCAAAAAGTTTATCTAATTTCTGTTTTTATTAAATACGTCAAGATTTAAAACAGCTGTAACTATNTAATTAGGTACATCAACAACTTGACCTACCCTTAAGTCTGCTGCCACTGAACATAAAATGTAAGCCTGTTCTCTGGTAAGACCGTGTTCATCTACTATATAGTCTATCATCTGCAATAAGGCATGTCTTGCAGCTAAAGTTAAAGACTCAGATAAATTAGCAAGGTTTGTAACCTTTTCTCCGCCTAAATACTTGTAATAAATTAACTCTGCGCCAGGATCTTTAAGAGGAATTCCTACTGTCTGATAAAACTTAGTAGGTTCAATATCTCTAATTTCATCATTTCCTTTAGTAGCAGGCATTGACATTTTCTTACCTTTTCTTTTTAGAATTTTCGTTCTTACTTTAACTATAGCTCCCATTTCTATAGCTGTACCTGAAACTTCTCCGTCACCCTGTGCATAATGAACGTCACCTGCAAATAAGCCGCAGCCATCAATAAAACATGGAAAAATAATTTTGGTTCCAATTTGCATCTGTTGAACATCCATGTTTCCTCCATTCTCTCTAGGTGGAATAGTTCTTAAGCAATCAGCCTTATGTTCGCCATTTTCTCCACAAACATCTGCTGGCAAAGCAAAAGCTGGGTCAGGTGTCAAAGCTACCCCCCCTGCAGCAGCTAAATTAGCTTCTCTTTCTTTCCATTTGTTAACCTCATTCATGCCTGGTAAAACACCTATAGATCCAGGAAAAGCTTCATAAGGTATAGTAACTCCTGGCATATCATCAGATACTGCTCCAGTTCTAGTTAATTTCCAATTTACAATGTATGGCTCTGTAAAAATATCTCTTAAAAACCCAAAGCCCGGAACTATAACAGTGTATCCATATTCATCAGGCTCAATATCGAGTAGCTCAACTTCTAAAGCATCACCTCTTTTCGCTCCTTTAATATATACTGGTCCAGTCATAGGATGAACTTCTCCTAAATTAAAAGTAGGAACATCTTCAGCAACAGCATCAAAGCTATAATTACTATCTAAAGCATCTCTTGTATGTAATATTATAATATCACCAGGTTTAGCAGTAGCTTTAGGTGGTATTGCAGGATGATATCTATTAAAACAATTTTTATCATCTTTACAGTGCTCTCCAGTTTTTGTTACTTCTATAATATTTTTCCACTTTGCATCTGTAGTATCAGCATGCAAACAAAAGCTTGCTAATATAAAAGAAATTGAAAAAGCTAAAATTTTAATCATAATTTTCTCCAATTTGTATTAGATTTATTAAATATATATAATACTATATATTATATTTATTTAATTTGGGAGCNTAAAAGTGATAAAAAATAAAAAAATTGTTTTGTTAATTCTTCTTATATTTAATTTAAGTTTTGTAAAAGCAGATGAAATTAAAATAGGCATATCAACTTTCTTATCTGGAGGAGCTGCNTCAAGCTTTGGAATTCCNTTAAAACAAGGTTTGGAATTCATGTTTAAGGCAATTAATGAAGGTTCCGTACCTGCTCCTTATAACACTCCTGGCATAGCCGGAAAAAAAGTATCATTTTTTTTTATTGATGAAAGTGGTGGATCAACAAAACAAGTAGCAGAATTCAGAAATATGGTTCAGAGACAAAAAGTTGATGTTGTTATGGGATACATCTCATCAGGAGACTGCTTAGCAATTCCATCTGTGGCGGATGAATTAAAACAATTAACTGTTTTAATAGATTGTGGAACTCCTAGNGTNTTTGAGGAAAGTTCATATAAATATGTTTTTAGAACTGGCCCTCATGCAGCAATGGATAACATAGCTGGAGCTTTATACCTTAAAAGAAAAGGTATAGTACCAAAAAGAGTTGCTGCAATTAATCAAAATTATGCATGGGGACAAGACTCCTGGGCAGATTTTAAAGGATCTATAGATGTTATTTTTAATAAACCAAAAATAGTATCAGAACAATTTCCAAAAATATTTGCCGGTCAATANGGAACTGAAATATCAGCAATAATGGTTTCAAGGCCCGACCTAATTCATTCTTCATTATGGGGAGGCGACTTAGAATCTTTTATAATTCAATCCAATGCAAGAGGATTATTTAAAAATAAAACAGTTTTTTTAAGTGCTGCCGATCATGTTTTACCTACATTAGGTAAAAATATTCCAGATGGAGTTATTATAGGAGCTAGGGGTCCNCATGGTGACCTTGCTCCTGATACAATACTAGCTAATTGGTTTAAAGAGAAAATGTCAAAAGAATACAATATAAAAGTAACTACTCAACCAATGCATAAAGGTGCTATGGCTGCTTTGTTTATTAAAAAAGCCTATGATGAAGCCTACTTAAAACTAGACAAATTTCCTTCTAATGAAGAAGTAATAAAGTTTATGGANGGCATGAAATGGGACACTCCTAGTGGAGAAGCAAAAATGGCTCTGGGAAATGGACATCAAGCAATTCAAGATCAAGCTATAGGAAAATCTAAATGGAATAATGATAAAAAAAGAGTAGAGTTAGTTGAAATTGAGTATTTTAAAGCAAAATGTGTAAATCCGCCAGAAGGTATTAAATCATTAGATTGGATTAAAGATGGATTTCAAGGAGCAGAATGCTAATATTAAATTAATAGCAATGGACAATGGATCTAATAATTAATTATTTTCATTACTACTATTATTGGAAGTGTTCGAATTAGAATTTTTGTTGTTATTGCTTTTGTTAGTTGATGCTNTTGCTGCCCTAGGAGCCTTAGTTAAACCTAACTCACCTAATACTTTTCCTCCAGAGTCTATTGTAACTATAAGATACTTAGCTTTGCCACTTAAAGTTCCATCCTTTCTTATATGTAAATTTTTAATATTAAACTTTCCTTTGATTTTCCCGCTTACTATTAATAAATTAGAAATAATCTCTCCCTCAAAAGATCCATTTGGGCCTATTACAACCTCATTTGCTTTAATTGTTCCTTTCATATTACCATCTAGATGTATGTCTCCTTCTGTATTTACTTCACCTGTAAAATCTATACCTTGAGTAATAATTGACAACGAGCTTCCCTTTGATTTATTTATAAACATATTAGTATTTTTTAGAAACATTTTGTCCTTCTTTTAAAAAAGGTCTTGGGTTCATTGATTTTTTATTTATCTTAATTTCATAGTGTAAATGTTTACCAGTTGACCTTCCTGTATTACCTATTTTACCAATTGACTCGCCTAGTGATAATGTTTGTCCTTCATCAACAAAGATTTTTGATAGATGTGCATACCTAGTTTCAATACCGTACCCATGGTCTAAGAATACAGATTTACCATATGAACCATATCTTCCAACAAAAGATACTTTTCCAGCAGCAGTAGCTTTTATTTCTGTACCCCATGGAGCTCCAAGATCAATTCCTTTATGAAAAGCTCTTCTCTTAGTATAAGGATCTTTTCTGTAACCATACGCACTGGTGACATAATATCTATCCATTGGGCCGGAGAGAGGGACTGACAAAAATCTTTGCTTAAGCGTTTGGAAATAGCTTGATTTTTCAAAGATTTCTATAGATATAATTTCATCTTCTCCTAGCTCTTCTAATGGTCCTCCAATATTTTTTTCATTTGATTGATTATGTAGCTTGCTTAATTTAAAAGATTTNGTTTTTTTAAAAATATTCTCAAGAAATGCTATTCTTTTCTCTAGAGTTTCCAATGTGGAGAGTTTGACTTCATTATTGATATTATAATAAAACTGCCCTTCTTCTTTCTTCATAGCTATGTGATAGCTGAACATTTTTAAAGCTGTTACTGCTTCTAAACTTTCATCAATTGTTTTAAAAAGATTAGTATAAATCTTTTTATTATCTTTAAGATCTAGCAAATTTTTTTCAGATATCGGTTCTTTAGGATCATCTTTTATGTAATGTACTGTAGAAAAATCATAGTCTACATAAAACTTTTCGTTACTAACATTATATATTTTATCAAAATTCTCTTTCAAACTTTCTATTATGGTATCTAATTCTTCNAGNATTTTTTGTCTATCATTTTTTTCATTTATTACATCTTNTAGTTTNGTTTTAATTTCTAATAATTTGTGATCTGTCTGTATATCTTTATTTTTCGCAATAGCAGTTATATCATTCTCTAAAATTTCTAGCAATTTAGTAACTTTTTTTATTTGTAATTCAACATTAAGATCTGTATCTGTAAAGTTTGAATTTTCTACATTTAGTTCGTCTCGAAGCTCAACAACAGCTTTAGTAAACTTANAATATTTTGTCCTAAGGTCCTTTAATGCTAGATTTTGCTTATAATTTACAGTCTGTAAAAACTGCATTTTATAAGTAAACAAAGCTACTAAACAACCAGAGGTGACTAAAATAGATAAAAGTATTACTTGCATTATTGTACCTAATCTAAAGTATTTCATGCCTTCGTTACTTCTCAGCATAAACTCTTTAGCAGGGAATGTTTCTTTAAACCAATTAATAATTTTATTCATAGTTAACTCAAGTTTGTATTTTAAACATTGTTTTATACCAAAAACAAGTATTTTTAACACCTAACTCTAAATTATACTTNGGTTNCCACCCTATATCTTTCTTAAGTTCATNATTTTTNACTTTAAANTTNCCTACAACCTTNTNTAAAAGATTTTTCTTNTTNAAAACTTTAGCTAAAAANTCTAATAANTNACTNTTTATATTAAAATAAAGAGGTTTTTTTGATAAATATTTAGCTATTANNTCTGTTAAATNTTTTGTTGATACATANCCTCCATCAGAAACATAGTAATATTTATTTAAGAATTTATCTTCTTTTATTATTTTTAGTATTAAATCTACTAAGTTTTCTAANTAAAGATAGCTTCTAGCATTTTGTAAATTCTTAAANGGAAGAGGTATNCNCTTATCNANCATTTTAATTAAGGATAAAAAATTTGCTTTTACATTAGGACCATATATAAGNGGAGGTCTTANAATAATATATTTATTAAAGTTATTTTTAATAATTTTTTCGCTAGCTAGTTTAGCTTTACTGTAAACTAACTCATTATCGCTAATAAAAGAGTTTTTTTTATTTAATTTTACCTTTGCAGAACTCAATTGTATTAATTTAACATTTTTGGTATCAAAACTACTTACTAAATTTCTTTCTATATTAGATAGTTTTTTTATAAAACCATCTCCCTTATTAGATAGTTTTTTGTTAATGTGAGCTCTAGCAGCTAAGTTTATTACATAATTAAAGCTATTACCTAACAAATCAATTTTTTTCTGAATTTCTAAATCTCCTACAACAATAACTTTAATTTTAAGAGATTTAAACAAACTAATATATTTAGCATTTTTTTTTCTTACAAAACCAATGACCTCATATCCTTGTTTGGAAAGCTCTTTAGATATTGCTAGACCTAAAAATCCATTTGCTCCAATTATTGCTACCTTTTTTCTTCTCATTGTATTAATTTATGATAATTAAATATTAGTTTATCATTTAGATGAAAAATAGGAAAAAAAATATTAAGCTTAGTGCACTAATTATTGCTCATAATGAAGAAAAAAAACTTTCTTCTTGTCTAAGCAAACTTGAACTAGTAGATGAAATTGTCATAGTCTTAGATAAAACTAATGACCAGAGTAAAAGTATCTCAAAAAAATTTACAAAAAATATTTATGAGGGATCTTGGGATTTAGAAGGAGAAAGAAGAAATTTTGGCTTAAAAAAATGTACGAGTGATTGGATATTAGAAATTGACGCTGATGAACACGTTACCAAGGATTTGCTCATAGAAATAAAAAAAGAAATAATTACTGCTAAGCCAGGGTATTTCTTAATTCCTTTTGACAATTTTATAGGTAATAAAAGAGTGAGATATGGGTGGGGTGCTTCTTGGGGAGTATCTTATGCTCCTAGACTATCTTATAAGGGATATAAAAAGTGGAATAACAAACAAAGAATTCATCCGTCTTTAAACTTAAAAGGTAAAAAAGGTAAACTTAAAAATAGAATAAACCACTTCGTAGACGATGACATAAATGACATGCTAAAAAGATTACAAGTTTATAGTGATAAAAAGGCTTCTGATATCATTGCTAATAAACAAAAAATACCTTCTACCTTAATAATTATTAGAAAAGCGCTTAGTCGTTTTTTCAAATGTTATTTTAGTAGAAAAGGCTTTCGGGAAGGAAAGTGGGGGTTTTTAATAGCTATTATGGCATCACTATTTTTATTATTATCTTACTTTAAAGCGTCTTTAGAAAATAAAAAAGATTAGTCTTCATCTTTTTTTTTGTTAGCAGCTTTAGACAATTTCCAGCTATCATCTTTTATAAGAGCCCACTCTGATAACATTACTGACTTTGGAGATCTAATATCTTTTAATTCATAATGAACTATATCGTTGATGAGCTTAATATTTATGACTTCCCATTCAGTGGGATAAGCAAAGCCTCTTAGGAATATATCACCAATATTGTATTTGGTTTCCATAATAATATCTAAACAAGTATTTAGGAACATGATATATTATATTAATAAAATTACAAGTTTTAGTAACTATGGATAAAATATTATTACCTAACTCTTTGACCTTCGGTGGAGGTGCTCTAAAAGAAATAACAAATATTTTAAATACTTTAGAAAAAAGTAAACCTTTAATTATAACTGATAATACTATGGTTGAACTTGACATTATAAAACCATTAGAGAGTTATTTAAGCAAGCTTGAAATTAGATATGAAATCTTCAAAGATACTATACCTGAGCCTACTTCAAATTCTATTTTAAGTGCGGTAGATATAATTAAAAGTGGACAATTTGACTCAATTATTGCATTTGGTGGAGGAAGTCCTATAGACTCTGCAAAAGCAATAAGTGCTTTAGCAACATATGGTGGAAATATGTCTGATTACAAATTTCCTTACGTCTTTAATAAAAAAGCTATTCCAATTATAGCAATACCTACTACTGCAGGCACTGGTTCTGAAGTTACAAAATTTACTATTATAACAGATGAAAAAACAGATGAAAAAATGCTATGTGTTGGAACAGGGTTTCTTCCAGCAGCGGCAATCATAGACTATGAACTAACTTTAACAGTCCCTCCTAGAACTACTGCTGATACTGGAATTGATGCGCTTACTCACGCAATTGAAGCCTATGTAAGTAAAAAAGCTAACTTTTTTAGTGATTCTCAAGCAATATCAGCTATGAAATTAATCTTTCCTAATTTAAGATTAGTTTTTGAGAATGGAAATGATAGAAAAGCGAGAGAAAAAGTAATGATAGGTTCTACACTTGCAGGTATGGCATTTAGTAATGCTTCTGTGGCATTAGTGCACGGAATGAGTAGACCGATTGGAGCAAATTATCATGTGCCGCATGGTCTATCTAATGCTATGTTGTTGCCTACTGTTACTCAGTTTTCAATTTCTGGTTCACCATTAAAGTATGCAGAATGTGCTAGAGCAATGGGGATAGCTTTTGAAAATGATAGTCAAGAAATTGCTAACCAAAAATTAATTAATGAACTTTATAGTCTTAATAAAGATTTAAATGTTCCTACTCCTTTAGAATATGGAATAGATAAAGAAGATTTTATTGGAAAATTAGATATTTTATCAAAACAAGCAATTGACTCTGGTTCACCGGCAAATAACCCTGTCATACCGTCTCATAATCAAATTAAGGAATTGTATCTAAAACTTTGGTCTTAGAATTTATTACACTTATTTCCATGAATAAGTTTTAATTTTTCCAATTTTGGCTTAATTACTATCTCACAGTAAGGTACATTTGAGTTTTTTTTAAAATAATCAAAATGATATTCTTCTGCTTTAAAAAAAGTTTCTCCATATTTAACTTCGGTTACAATTTTTTTTACATAATTTGATTGTATGCTGTTAATAAATTTATCTACTTTATTTTTCTGTAACTTAGTAGAACAAAATATTGCAGACCTATACTGAGTGCCAATATCATTTCCTTGTCCATTTAATTGTGTTGGATCATGAGTAGAAAAAAAAATTTCTAAAATATCATCTAAAGAAATAATTTTCTCGTCAAAATTACATTCTATTGCCTCAGCGTGTCCAGTATTTCCATTGCAAATCATATTGTATGTAGGATTAGGAGTTTTTCCTCCAATATAACCAGGAATAATCTTATTTATACCTTTCACTTGATTAAAGATTGCTTCTGTACACCAAAAACAACCACCTGCTAAATAAATTGACTGCATAATAAATATAATTTTAGTACAAATAAATATTTAAGCATACTATAAATATAAAGTTGAATATGTTTTTGTAAAGAAAATATAACTTTTGTTCACTAAACAAAAATAACATAATAACTTAAAAGTAAAATTACAAAAAAAAACTTTGGAACCTAATAAAAAAATCATTAGCCTATTTTTTATCTGTTTAGCAACAAGTCTTTTTACTATAGACATGGGAATAATATCGCTTTCGTTAGATGAAATAGAGAGTAATTTTTCTACAACTAGATCAGTCACAGTATGGGTAATAACTGTATTTTCTATTTCATCAGCAATAGGAATAATTAGTTTAGGGTTTTTGTCACAAATCTACGGAAGAAAATATATATATTTGGTAGGCATAGTTGGCTTCTCAATATTCTCAGGTTTATGTGGTCTTTCAAATACTTTTGAGACTTTGTTAGTTTTTAGAGGGCTTCAGGGTTTTTTTGGGTCTGGCCTAGTAGCTTTAAGTCAAGCACTAGTAGTAGATATTTTTTCTTTAAAAAATAGAAGTAAGGCTATTTCTGCCTGGACTTTTGGTCTATTAGCAGGACCAGTAATAGGACCATTATTGGGAGGTTTTATTATAGAAAGTTATAATTGGAGATTGCTATTTTTTATAAATGTTCCTTTAGGAATGTTTGCTTTTTTTGGTCTAATAATTTATTTAGAAGATAGTTTGAGTAAAAGCAAAGTTAATATTAACTTTTTGGGTTTTATATTTCTTAGTTTTGCAGCTGGCTCTCTTCAAATTCTTTTAGATAGAGGAGAATTACAAGATTGGTTTGATTCAAAATATATTATATTTTTATTTTTTTTCTCAATAATAAATCTAATTTTATTTATTTTAAATTCTATTTTTTCAAAAAATTCATTATTTCCTAAAGACCTCTTTAAAGATAATTTTTATACAGGTGGATTAATCTTTGCTTTTTTATTTGGTTTTATTCTGATACCTCCATTTATTTTAATGCCCATATACCTTTCACAAATTCAATCCTTCCCAATTTATTCTATAGGCATAATATTATGCATTTCTGGATTAGGCGGTATGTTAGGAACTTTTTTTACTAGTAAAATAATATTTTACATAGGTAATGTAAAAACTATGTTATTAGGGCTATTTATATATATTGCATCAAATGTAGAAGTTACATTTTGGACAGAAAGTGTAAGTATAGAGCAAATAACTGTAAACATGTTATACAGAGGCATATCCATAAGTATTTATTATGTTGCACTAGCAAATATTTCATACACTACACTACCTGATAACTTAAGAACATATGGTGCCGGATTATTTCAATTTTTTAGAACTTTAGGAACTGGAGTAGCAGTAGCAATATTTGTTGCTTTATTAAATAGATACCAATTATATTATTTTGAAGAATTTAGAAATTTAACCAGTTACTCTAACTTTAATATTATTAATAAACTAAATATGGAAGATTTCTCTGAAAGAAAACTTCATGATTTATATATGCAAATACTAAAACAAGCAAAAGTTAAGTCGTTCAATACTGACTTTTTCTTTTTATCATTAGCACCTATTTTATTTTTACCATTTTTTTATTTTTTCAAGAAAACTAGCTATAAACCTTAAAAGATGCAAGTAGCTTAGGAACAATTGTTAAAGTAGCAAAAAGTGCTATAAACATTGCTAAACTTGTTAATAGACCAAAGTATATACTTGGAATAAAGTTAGAAAAAACAAGAATTGAAAAACCCATAATAATTGTAAGAGTAGTATAGTATAGTGCATAACCTATACTAGTATGAGTTTTGAACATTGCCACTTCGTAATTGTTATTTTTTTTAAACTCCATTTTATGCCTGAAAATATAGTGAATTGTATTATCAACTGCAATCCCCATACTAATAGCAGCAATAGTAATGGTCATCATATCTAATGGAATTGAAAAAACTCCCATTATTCCAAGCACAGATCCAATAGATAAAAGGTTGGGTAACAGAGCTATAATTGAAACTTTCAAAGACTTAAATAAAATTAAAAACATTGAAAATAAAACTAAAACTACTAATCCCAATGTTAAAATTTGTGAACTAAACAAACTTTGGAGCATATTATTATATAAAATAAGAATGTTTGATAATTTTATATTGCTTGGTTCAACTTGAAGAATATCTGGAGCTTCATTTTTTATTTTATTTATAAGTTCATTTCTTCTAAGTTTTGGATCAGAATCCTTTACTCTTAGAGTAATTCGAGCTTGATTGTTTTCTGTTGAAATATAAGGGTCAAC
Organism: Alphaproteobacteria bacterium TMED93; assembly: GCA_002171495.2. Classification (GTDB taxonomy): domain Bacteria; phylum Pseudomonadota; class Alphaproteobacteria; order TMED109; family TMED109; genus JAYYAX01. Next base: position 12,458 of record NHEU02000055.1, on the reverse strand, counting down.
AATAACCTCTTTATATTCTTGAGGTAATTTTTCATAAAGAAGTCCTAACTGAACACTATCCAATGAGTTCCCGTTATTAATCGTTCTTCCAATTTTTAATATTGTAGCAAATGATAAAACTTTACCTGTTTGATCAAGAGAATTTAAATAATCATGGAGTTTTTCTATTTGTGTCATTTTATAATCTGTAAACCAATATTTTGGCTCATTACTTTCTTCTTCCATTTCCATGAATAAATCATCAAATTCATCAAAACCATCACCTATATCATTCTCTTCCTTAACCGCATTAGGGTTTTCAAAGTCTAAAGTTACATCTAAAATTGTTGTACCTCCAAGCTTTTCATCTATAACTATCATTCCCTTACTAATCTCAGTATCAGCTTTAAAATAATCAATGAAACTATTCTCTACTTTTAGTTTTGTTACTCCTACTAAGCTAAAAATCAATATAACCAAAGCCGCTAACAATGATAAAGTTCCATATTTTTTAGAAAATTTTGCAACCAACTCTGGAAAATTAAACTTATTCTCAAAATTTAAATTAGGTTGAAGCTTGCTTAACTCTATTAATAAAATTGGGAAAATTAAAAAAGTCACTAATATTGAAATACTAACACCCAAACTCATCATCCAACCAAAGTTTATAACAGGTAATAAATCTGATAATATTAATGAGCTAAAACCTGCTATAGTAGTGATTACTGTAAAAAAACATGGTTTAATCATCTGTAAGACCGTTTCTAAAAGTAGTTTATCTTGTGAAATATTATTCTTATTTATTATTAATTCTCTATATCTAACTATTAGATGTATTGTTATTGCCATAGTTAATATAAGTTGTAATGAAATAAAATTTGAAGAAATTACAGTTACTTCCCAATCAAAAATACTAAACAAACCTGAGGTAATAGCTACCGAAAAAAAGCAGGTTATAATTGGCAGAATAACCCACCTGATCTGTCTAAAAATTATGAATAGAATAATTACAAGAAATATTAAAATAGAAATTCCAAAAACTTTTAAATCATTTTTTACAAAACTAACAACATCGTTAGCTATCATTGGTATTCCACCTAAATAAATTTCTCCTGAACTTTTGTATTTATTTAAAATGCTACGAGTATCCTTTATTAAGGAGGTTTGAATATTTCTTTCTGAGTCTCTTATATTTATTAAATCTGCTGATAGCTTATCATAAATATCAAGCTCCTCCTCTGTGATAGACTTGCTTATTATTTTTTGTTTGAGTAATTTTAATTTCTCTCTAACATCATACAAATTTAAGTTCTCATTTAGATTAACTAATATGGCAGTTGTTTTAAAATCAGGACTAACCAAGTTATTTTTATATAGAGGGCTATTTAAAAACTCTCTTTTTGCATCAAGAAAATCTACTGTATTGTCTTCTAGTAAAGGGACTCCTTCTAAAATATCTCCTAAAGATTTACCAGAACTCTCAAGCAAAGGAACATTCAATATTGAGTTAACTGACTGAACCTTTTCTAAACTCAATAAATCATTTGTAATATTTCTTATAGTTTTCCTAGATTGTTCTGAAAGCAATTTATCATTGGGAGAATATGCAATTACAAGAAAATCTGGTGTCTTATATCTTTTAGATAAAAGCTGGTGATAAGCTAAGTCCTTATCATTTTCTAAAATCAAAGTATCAGAAGAAGCATCGATTTTTAAGGAAAATGCTTTATACCCAAGGAAAACTGTTATAAATAAGATAAAAACTAGAAAAACTCTTGAGTATTTAAAAATAAAGTTTTTATAAATTTTTTCAAGCATCTCAAATACTGTTAAGTTGTTTTAATATCCTGAACATACTCCATATTTTTATTAAGGTTTTTTTCAAATTCTCTTAACCTTTTCCAAACAGAAATAAGTTCTACAATAGTGGCCCAGCTTTTTACTAAATACTGCAATGATCCTTCTACCCTTCCAAAAGCTCTAGTAATTTGCTGGACAAACCCTAAAGTTATAGCTCCTGTTACTATAGTTGGAGCAAGTGCTAAATATGGAACTATTACCATTCCTTGAAAATATGACCATTTAACTGTATTAAAATATAAATAATGAAAATATGATTTAAAGTGAATACCTCTTACTCTGCTATATAATTGACCTATTTTCGGAGGTGCAGCTCTAATAGGATCATCTTCTCCTAAAACTAATTCCTTACGGTATCCTGCTTCCTCTTTTTGAATATCATACTCAATTCCTGGTAATTTGATACCTACAGCTGCTAATAAGACAGTACCTCCAAGTGCTGAAATAATAGCTACCCAAACTAAAGCATGGTCGATTTCCCCTATCCAAGGCAAACTACTAACTTGTTTAGATAGACCCCATAAAATAGGCAAAAAAGCTGCTAAAGTCATTAGACTGTCTAACAACCCAACTCCTAAACCTTCCATAATTCTGGCAAATTTTAGAGTATCCTCTTGTACTCTTTGAGAAGCCCCTTCAGTCATCCTAGCTTTTTGCCATTGTTCATGATAATAGTCAGCCATTGATGTTCTCCACCTAAAAACCCAGTGGCTAACAAAAAACCCTGTAAAAACAGCAATTACTACCCAACCTCCTGCTACCTTTGCGAATGTAAAGAGGTATGATATGAACTCTTTTTCTGTTACGGAACCAGGTTCTGTTAATGCTTTTTGCAAAGTATCATAAAACTCTCCAAACCATTCGTTTATTTTAACATCTAGTTGTACTTGATACCAAGTAGAAACTAGTATTAGTAATGATCCACCAATACTCCACATAAACCATTTTCTATCTAAAAAGAATTTAAACATAAGATTATTATTAGAAAAAAAGTATAATTAGCAACTTATTTAATCTTTATTTATAAAATTGGTATAAGTACTAAGAGCTCTTTTCCTTGACTCAGAGTAATTAACAATGGGGTAAGGATAATTTTCACCTAATACTACTCCATAATTTTTTAAAACACTNCTATCATGTTCAAACGGAGAAAATATTAATTTATTTGGAAGCTTATTCAATTCCGGTAAATACTTTTTTATATAATTAGCATTTTCGTCAAATTTTTGAGATTGGGTTATAGGATTAAAAATTCTAAAGAAAGGAGTAGCGTCTGTACCAGTACCAGCAACCCATTGCCAGCTTGCACTATTACTAGCCATATCAGCGTCAAGAAGACAATCCCAAAACCAATTTTTTCCATACTTCCAGTTTTGAAGAAGATTTTTTACTAGAAATGATGATGTAATCATTCTTACTCTGTTGTGCATATAACCAGTTTCCCATAGCTCTCTCATACCTGCATCTACAATAGGATATCCTGTCAATCCTTTTTTCCATTTTTTTAATAAAGTGTCATTTTCTAACCAAGGAAAATCATCAAAATTATCTTTTAAATTTTTTTCTTTTAAATCTGGGAAATTATATAACAAATGATAAGAAAATTCTCTCCACCCTATTTCACTTAAAAATATTTTTTTATTTTCACCCTGCATTCTATTATTTGCAGTATGCCAGATTTCAAAAGGAGAAATTTCACCCCAATGCAAGTAAGGAGAAAGCCTTGAAACATTTTCTTTTCCGGGAAAGTTGCGACCTATTGAATAATTTTTTGAACCATTTTTTAAAAATGNATCAAAGTTTTTTTTCGCTCCATTCTCACCTACTTGCCAATATTTCTCAAATTTAGTGCTCCAATGATTTTTTATTGAAGANTANTTAAAANTNNACTCTTCTANATTAGAATTAANCTTTTTAAANAANATTTTTTCAGGCTTTTTTAATGGATGCCTTGGAGATAAAGCTTCTAAACAGCCTGATTTGTAAAAAGGTGTAAAAACTTTATAAGGATTTCCTGATTTATTTTTTATAGTCCATGGTTCCCACAGTAAATTTGCATTGAAAGATTTAGCATTAATATTATTCGCTAATAATTTATTTTTAAGTTTAGTGTCCTTTGCAATTCTATCTTTCTCATAACATCTGTTCCAGAAAACTGAGTTTATTTTTAAATCCTCACATAATTTTGGTATTATTTTTAAACTATCACCTCTAAAAATTTTTAAGGTATTGTTAATGTTAATATTTAAACTTTTTAAGGAATTTTCTAACCACCAAATACTAGCTTTTCCTAAAAACCTATTTTCATAAATATCTTCATCAAAAATAAATAAAGGATACACATGGTGAAAAGATTTAGCTGCGTCAATGGCTGGATTATCATACAATCTTAAATCTTTTCTAAACCAAACAAGACATTTATTTTCCATACNNTTTNTTACGAAAAAAAAATAAAAACAGTTTACGNATTAATAGCTTTTTTAAAAGACTCTAAACTATTTATTAATTTAATATATCTGTGTATATTGACAAGGTCCTCATTTACACACTCTAGCTTGTTTGACATATACAAAGAGTGTCCTAACATAAAATCAACTCCTGATATTTTTTCTCCTATCAAAAATTTATTTTTTGAAAGTATTTCATTAACTGGAGTTATTGACTTAGTTAATAAATTTTTAGCTTGTCTTAAAACTTCGGGATCTCTTCTTTCAGGAGGCAAAATCAACGTATGAACTACGATAGCATTCATAGGAGGCATTACCATTCCTTCACAATAATGATACCATTGTAAATAACTTGGAAACAAATTACTTGCTACTTTTGGTTTAAGTTCTGTATTATCATATTTTTCAATTATGTAATCAATAATAGCTCCTGACTCAAATAGAGTTATATCACCATCCTCTAAAACTGGAACTCTCCCTAACGGATGTCTTTTTCTATGCTCGTCAGATTTTAGTTCTGAAGGATGAAATTTTATTTTATTTAAAGTATATGATAGTTTTAATTCTTCTAGAAGCCATAGGACTCTTTGTGCTCTAGAATTTGAACAAAAATGTAATTTTAACATACATTTTTATAACATAAAATTTTTGATAAAACACTAAATTACTTTTTAGCCCTAGGATTAATATAGCCTGATAAACCCCTTACATTTTCATCAAATTTAATAGTTCTATGAATAGGTGGGAATGCTCTTTGTCTACAATTTTCTCTTTCACAAGTTCTGCATGATAAACCTGTAGGAATTGGTTTTTTAAAATCTAATCCATCAGAATAAATACATCTATCAGCATATCTTACATCAAAACCCATTCCAATAGAAAAAAAAGTTTCAGGTGATCTATAATCACCTATTCTTTTACTTACAGTTCTTGCAAAGCAAACAAAAGTAGCCCCATCCATCATTTTAGAAAGTTGGATTTTAATTTTCCCAGGACTTAAAAACGCAGTGTAAATATTCCAACGAGGACATGCTACTGAGTATCTAGGTATTTTTAAACCTGAAATTGAAAATCTTTTTGAAACATTGCCAGCAATGTCAACTCGCATAAAATGAAAAGGTATGCCTTTCTTTTTNTCTTTTTGAAGTGTTGTTAGTCTATGACAAACTTGCTCAAAAGAAGTATCAAACCTGTTACACAAAACATCTATATCATACCTTGACTGTTCTGCTACCTCCCAAAACAAATCGTAAGGCATAAGAAGTGCTGACGCGAAGTAGTTTGCTAAAACTGTTCTACCCAAAGCCAAACTATTAGTATCAGATGCTCCATTTAGTTCTAACTGCCTATCTATTGCATCACTTCCTACTAGCAAACCAATTTGTTGCGCTATCATAAACTCCTTGCTTTCCCTCGACAAAGTATTAGAAATTTTTAATAACTTTTGATCTTTGTAGTATCTCTTTGAAAAACTTTCTTTAAAACCTTCCTCAGCAAATTCTACACTTATAGAAAATCTATCCTTAAGATATAAAATCATACTTTTTAACCTATGTCCTAACTTCATATCTATTGCCTCTGATAATTTAGTTGCTATTTCTTCTAGCTCTATAAAAAAATTATCATTAATTTGTAATATGTCTGATATCAAATCTGCTGATGATAAATCAGAACCTTTTCTATCAGATATATCTTGTTTAACGGAAATCATCTGGTCAGATAACAAAGCCAAGTCTTGTTTGTTCTGTAAGTACTTTTTGTATAAAGACCTTATTGCTTCTCCTACCACTGGAGAATTCATTGAAAACTCTTTAATATCAATACTTTTTAAGTCATGTTCCTCAAATACATTATCACTAAAAATATCCAATAAATCAGAGTTTAATTGTTTATTATAGTCATTAGTAAGATCAGATAATTCAATATTAAATAATTTAGCTACTTTTATTAAAAGAGGTACAGTGATATCCCTTCTATTATTTTCTATTAAATTTATGTACGCTACAGAAATCCCTAATTCTGAGGATAACTGCTTTTGAGTTATTCCTTTCTCTCTTCTTAATCGTCTTATAACGATCCCTATATTTGCTAATATTTCTCTATTAATTTCTAACATAATTTTACACTGTTTACATATTAACAAAAGTTTACAAATAATTTCAACAAAAAAAAATCAACTTTTATAAAGATTTTACTTGATTTTTGTAAAATAGTTTACTAATATACAGTTATGAGTTTAGTAGACTATCATTTACTCCTCCCTAGTAACGGTATTACAGTTTACTAAACTCCTTTTCTCAGCTATCATTTTTATGTGAAAAATAAATTAGAAACTAAGGCTAATAACGTAGGTAATTTTCTCGTACGCGTTTTTCATTATTTAGCACTATTTGCGATAGGATCCGCGATAGTGTGGTCAGCATTTTTTGCTTTCTTAGAAATGGCAAAAAAAACTTCCGCAAGTATAGAAGATATTCTTTTACTTTTTATTTATTTAGAGCTAGGAGCGGTTGTTGGAATATACTTTAAAACTAATCATATGCCAGTAAGGTTTTTAATTTATGTTGCTATAACTGCATTAACTAGAATGTTATTAGAGTATCTAAATAACTGGCATAACGCCACACCTAATAGTAATTTTCATTATGATATTTTAATCATATGTGGAGGAATAGTATTACTATCAATAAGTATTATAGTACTAAGATATTCCTCATTTAATTATCCTTCAGATAAGAAATAACAACGTATTTGTTCTTATTTTGTTCTTGTTTTTTATAAGATATTCTATATCGTTTTAAGTATGGATAATTCTGACTTATATAAAGTTTGGTATGTGATAATGAGAGCCTTAGAATATGGTCCCCTTAAAAAGGATATTATGCATTTGGACCAAATATTAGAAAAAGATATTGCCCATCATCATATAAAGTATAAAGATAATAAATTTTATATAAAGATTACAAAAAGAATGTGACTTTATTCTTTTTCTTTAAACTGCTTGTTCAAAGAATCAAAAATTTCTTCTAATCTACCTTCCTCTGTACAATTAGCCTCCAATACTAATTTTTTTTTTACCTTTACTGGAATACTGCTATAATGAAATCCTTCATATTTTTTATTAGCCTGCAACTGTACCTTACTTGACCTTTTTAAATACATTGTAGTTTTTTTATTTTCAAAAAATGCATATTTTTCCTCGGGGTAAGTTGATACCATAAATGCTGTATCTATGAGTTCGCAATTATTTTTTAATGTAATATCAACCTTGATAACTTGATTATTATATTCTCGTTGCTCTACTGAGTATTTAATTAAAAAAATAAAAACAAGACAAAAAATTGGTATAAATAAAAATTTTAAAAATCTCATACTTAAACCTTATCAAAAAACTATATCAATCTAAAACATTATCTTAGGTGCATTAATAATTATAAGTGTTTTAGCTTTTAGATATTAATAATCTAAATTTGTATGATTTTGGTATTAAATTTATAAATTTTATAAACTACAGAATAAAAGATAAACCAACTAAAATTATAAGAACACTAAAAATTTTTTTCATATTTATTTGTTCTTTAAAAAAAATATATCCAAAGAATAAGGCTAGCAAAATACCTACTGATCTTTTGAAAACTTCTAAAATAGGAACTAAATTAACTTTTAAAGCTTCAAATTGAACTATGGTTGCAAAAAAACTAGTTGTAATTAAAAGCAAAAGTAAATAAAACTTTTTTCCCTTATTGTAAACTATAAGTTTTTGATAGGCTGGAATTTTGATGAATAATAATAACATTAAAATTCCTAATAAAGATTGCAAGAATCCATGAAAGAATACATCAGTATATAATAAGCTTTTTTTATCTAAAACAGGAATTAAACTCCAAATAAAAGTAACTAAAATAAGCTTTTGAGCTCCTTTATTTTTAATTAAACTAAAGGGACTAACTAATAAATCTTTAATTTTTAAAGATTTACTAAAAAGTACAAATGAACCAAAAAAAATTATAAATATTCCAAAGTACTGATGCAGTGTTAAATTTTCGTCTAATATTATTTTAGAAAATAGAAGTGAAAATAAAGGTGAATAACTTAATAAGGGAATACATAAACTTATTTCTTCATTCTTCAATGCATTCAAAAAAAGATATAATGAAATTATATTTAGAAATGAAATGATAAATAAAAGAACAAAATAATAAAAACCAGTAACAGCTAAACTAGAATAGTAAAGACTAAAAAGAAATATTATTAGCTGAGATATTAAAATAATGTAAACTATCTGAGTAGTAGTCATGAAATTCAGACAGAGCTTCCTGATAAGGTCAAAAAACCCCCATAAAAACCCAGATATTAGTAAAATAAAAAAAGATGTCATTTTAAAAAAACAAAATTATTACAAATATCAAAATTAATATAATGAAAATAGGGTATATTAAATATAGAAAACAACCTTTAAACATAATCAAATATATTTGGCTCATCTTTAATATAATTTACCCAATTATACTTAGGTGGCTCTTTGTAAGTAATATTATGTAAAAAACTTTTAGCTTTTTTATTTAATTCTAAAGATTCTGTTTCTCCAAGCAATGTAGCTAAGTTATAAGTCCATGCTCTTAAAGTAACCCAAGGATTATAACCCCCTCCTCCCATAAGTATAATTTTTTGAGATAGGTTTTTCATAATTTTTATCAAATAGCTCATGGAATTATTACTTAACTCCATTTTTGACATTTTATCATATTTTAAACAGTCTGCTCCCATTTGCATAAGCACTACTTCTGGATTAAATTTTTTTATAATTTTAAAAATTAGTTCGTCGATAATTTTTTTAAAGTTATAATCGTTAAAACCTTCAGATACAGGAAAATTGTATGTATTATTTACTTCATCATAAAGATAATCTCCTGTCCTCGGCCATAAATTTTCTTGATGAATGGAAATAGTACAAACTTCTTGGTTATTTTTAAAATAATCTATAATACCATCTCCATAATGTGCATCCATATCAAAATAAAGAATTTTTTTATAACCTTTAGATTGTAAAACTAATATAGCAACAGCAATATCATTTAAATAACAAAACCCATCTGCCATATTTTGTTTTGCATGATGAGCACCAGAGCCTGGACTAAAAACATAATCATATTTAGTTTTTATTAAATCAGTTGCCAATACAAGTGCTCCTGCTGATGTAGCATGTCTTGAAAACATCTGTTTAAAAATTGGATTACTAAATGTCCCTAAGTTATATTTTTTTGAGTTATCTTTGGATATGTATTGAGTTTTTTCTGTTTGATATAAAATTTCTAAATAATCAAATGAATGGAATAATTGTAAGGTTTTTAAATTTGCTTTCTTATTTTCTATAAAGTTTATATTTTTCCTTAACTTCAATAACTTTGTAAAATCATAAACATTAGAAACTCTTTTTGGAAGGACTGGGTGATTATTTCCAAAATTAGAGTTTCTAAAAATATCATTATATAAAAAAGCTATGGACATTATTAGTTATTAATATATTGACTTTTATAAAAAAATAAATAAATTAGAAAGTGCGCTGATTTGAGCTCCAGCTTGCGAGCGCTTTATAAATACTGCTAAAGAGGTATATAATTACTACAGCAATATTTTATTTTTCTGGAGCTACTTTTAACTTAGTAGAAAAGGATATAAAATGACAAATTTAAATTTTAAAAATGAAGAAACCCTAGCAATTCATGCTGGTTGGAGAGCAGATGCTAGTACAAATTCTGTTGCAGTTCCTATTTATCAAACTACTTCTTATCAGTTTAATGATGCAAATCATGCAGAAAACCTTTTTGCATTAAAAGAACTCGGGAATATTTATACTAGGATAATGAACCCTACCTGTGATGTTTTAGAAAAAAGAATTTCAGCTTTTGAGGGAGGCGTTGCTGGACTAGCTGTATCTTCTGGACAAGCTGCTACTGCACTGGCTATTCAGAATGTTGCTAGAAATGGTGACAATATTATAAGTTCTACTGATATATATGGCGGAACATGGAATTTGTTTGCTAATACGCTAAAAGATCAGGGAATAGAAGTCAGATTCGTTGACCCTTCTAATCCAGAAAATTTTAGAAATGCTTCAGATAAAAAAACTAGAGCCTATTTTGGAGAAACTTTACCCAACCCTAAACTAGATATTTTCCTTATTGAAGAAATTTCTTCTATTGGGAGGAAAATTGGAATTCCATTGATACTTGATAATACTGCTGCTCCATACATCTGCAAACCTTTCTCTCATGGTGCTTCAATAATTGTTCATTCCACTACAAAATTTATTGGGGGACAAGGTAGTGCAGTAGGAGGAGTTATTATAGATGGAGGTAATTTTCAATGGGAAAGTTTTAAAGAACAACAACCAGCGCTTAATTCACCTGATCCTAGCTATCATGGTGCTGTTTGGTCTGAAGCTGCTAAACCGTTGGGACCTATTGCTTACATACTTAAAGCTAGAACTACTCTTCTTAGAGATTTAGGTTATGCAATGAGTCCTTTTAATGCATTTCAATTTATACAAGGATTAGAAACATTATCATTAAGAATTGAAAGACAATCAAAAAATGCTCAAAAAGTTGCTTCTTTTTTAGATAATCATGATAAAGTCTCCAAAGTCATTTATCCTACTTTAAAAAATGCTTCTAAAGCAAGAGAAAAATACTTTACTAAAAACCTTTTTGGAAATTTAGTAGGATTTCATCTTAAAGATGGGTGCGAAGCATGTAAAAAGTTTATAGATAATTTACAGCTTTTTTATCATGTAGCAAATATAGGAGATGTAAGAAGCTTAGCTATTCATCCTTCTTCAACAACTCACTCTCAGTTGTCCTTAGAAGACCAAGAAAAAGCAGGAGTTTTCAAAGATTATATAAGGCTTTCTGTAGGAATAGAACATGAAGATGATATTATTTTAGATATAAAAAGCGCACTTGAAAAAATATAAAATAAAAAAAAGTAATTAGAAGAGAAGATGTAATCTTCTAATTGCTTTTTTGGCATACTCTTTGCTTATTATAAATAGATATTAAGGAGGGAATATGTTTAATATAGAAAAAACTTTATTACTTGCAAGAGCAGCCTTTATGCATGGCTATATTATTGAAGCTAAAACACTGTATAAAAAATTGTTAAAACTACAACCAAATCACTCTATTGCAAAAAAAGAATTTTTATTAATAAACTCATTATAATTAATGGAAAATACTTTTAGTATTTTAATAAATTTAATATTATTCGGCTTATTTATTTACATATACAGAGTAAATAAAACTTATCTTTCAGTTTATGTTCTTGTAATACTATTGTTGATTTTTCTTCTGCCAGATATTATTGTACCCAATATATTATGGCAATATTTTCTAAATTAATAAATAGTAGTTTTAATATTAGGGCTATTAAAGCTTTAACAGTTTTAATCTTTATATATATATATACGTTTCCAACATTCTCTGATACTAGCTTGGATAAAGCTAGAAATTTATTTCTAGAAGGCAAGTATGAGAATGCTTTAGAAGAAACTTCAAAGTACAAAACTGCAGAAGCTAGAATTCTTGAATCTAGAATTTTATCTATTTATACTCATTTCTATCTCGAAGAGAAAACTGCAGAAGAACATTTTCTAAAATCTTATGATATTGCTAAGCAAGCTATTGAAATAGCTCCTAAAAATGATGAAGCGTATGTTGAAGCAGCTCATTCATTAGGAAGATATGGTCAAAAAATTGGAATAATGTCTGCTATCACTAAAGGTATTGCAGATAGAGTAAAAAGATATTTAAATAAGGCATTAGAAATAAATCCTAATAATATTTTAGCCAACTTATCCAAAGGAATCTGGCATGCTGAAATAGTTAATCAAGCAGGAAAGGGAGTGGCTAAAGCAGTTTATGGAGCAAAGGTGAATAGTGCAATAGAACATTTTGAAATTGTTAAAAAGCACAAAAACTCAAATGAGATCGGTATTTTATATGAATTATCATATGGTTATTCATTGCTAAATGAAGGTGCTTATTTAAATGAAGCAAAAATAATAGTAGAAAAGCTACTTAAAATACCTCCCACATCTGATATGGACACTTTATACATTAAAAAAGGTCGTCTACTATTAAAAGTATTACCTTAAATTAAACTTTTTATTTTTAA
>NHEU02000001.1 GCA_002171495.2 Alphaproteobacteria bacterium TMED93 | reverse complement strand
GTTCTATGATATTAGCTGGGATTTTATTAAAAGTAGGAGGGTTTGCTTTTATAAGGATTTCAATTCCAATTTTGCCAGAAGCTTCTACTTATTTTTCAAGTTTTATTATTATTTTATCTGCAATTGCTATAGTTTATACTTCTTTAGTAGCTTTTGCACAAACTGATATTAAGAAACTAATAGCATATTCCTCCGTTGCTCACATGGGTTATGTTACGGCTGGAATATTTTCTATGACAGAGATAGGTATGCAGGGCGCCATATTTCAAATGATAAGCCATGGTATTGTATCTGCAGGTTTGTTTTTAAGTATAGGTATGCTATATGAAAGAACAGGGTCTAGAGATTTAAAAGATTATAATCTCTTGATACGTTGTATGCCAATTTTTTCTGTATTATTTATTATCCTTGTATTGTCTTCAGTAGGTTTACCGGGTACATCTGGTTTCATAGGAGAATTGCTTGTAGTATTAGGAGTTTTTAAAAACTTTTTAATTATGGGCTTATTTATTTCTTCAGGAATAATTTTAGGTGCTATTTATATGATGTCGCTAGTAAGAAAGATTATTTTTACTACTGATAAAGATTTGATTAAATTAGAACTTTCTGATTTAGAAGGCTTGGAGATATATATAATGTTCTTTTTAGTTTTCTTTACTTTGTTGCTAGGCTTATATCCTAATATAATTTTAAAATTTACAGAAACCTCAACAATAAATCTTTTAATGAACTTTAAATAGGCTATGGAAAATTTTTTTAATATAAAATTATATCTGCCAGAAATAACAATTTTTTTAGGTTCACTACTATGTATTGTAATTGGAGCATTTTCAAACAAAAGAAAATACAATAAAGTTTATATTTTTTCTTTAGTTACTTTACTTATATCTTCTTGTTTTATACTTTTTTCAGATGTTTCTTTAAAAGAATCAAGTAATATTTTTGCAAATACAAGTTTTACTAATGCAGTAAAGCTTTTTGTAATAGGTATTTCAATTGCAATTTTATATGTATCTCATGGATATATTAAAAATAATAAGTTAAATTTATTTGAATATCCTATTTTGTTATTGTTTGCAGTTTTAGGCATGTTGCTTATGGTTTCAGCTAATGATTTACTATTATTGTATGTATCAATAGAACTTCAATCGCTTTCACTATATGTATTAGTAGCTTTAAACAGAGATTCACTTAAAAGTTCAGAGGCTGCATTAAAGTACTTTATATTAGGTTCAATTGCTTCTGCTATAATCTTATATGGTATTTCAATGACGTATTCTATTACTGGAAGCACTAACTATAATGTAATTTCAAACTTTATTTTTAACCAAAATAATTTTTTACTATCTTCTTTTGGTTTAATTTTGATATTGTCAGGCCTAGCTTTTAAATTGTCTGCTGCACCATTTCATATGTGGACTCCTGACGTATATGAAGGAGCTCCTAGCTCTGTAACTACTATTCTTATTACATTGCCAAAAATTGTTGTTCTAGTTGCTTTAATTAAGTTATTAAATAAACCATTCTTTTTCTTTGAAAGTCTATGGCAACAGATAATTATAACAATTACTATTTTATCAATAGCAATAGGCTCTATAGCTGCATTAAGACAAGAAAACATTAAAAGATTGTTTGCTTACGGAACAATCGCCAATATTGGTTACGTATTAATTGGAGTTATTTCTAACTCTGAACAAGGACTATCTTCTGCTATTTTATATTTAGTTATTTATACACTAGCATCACTAGGAATTTTCTCTTTTATTATGATGTTAAGAAGAGAGAATACCCAAATATTAAACCTAAATGCTTTAGCCGGCTTTTCTCAGTCTAATTCGCTAGCAGCAGTTTGTATGATTGTATTATTGCTATCAATGGCTGGTATTCCACCTTTTGCAGGTTTTTTTGCAAAGTTCTATATTTTTGTTTCTGCGGTTGAGTCAGGTTTTTTATTTTTAGCAATTATTGGTGTGATTTTTAGTGTTGTATCAGCATTTTATTATCTTAAAATTATTAAAATTATGTATATGGACAATCAAGATGAAAGTTCTTCTTTCGAACTAGATAATAGAATGTTCTTGTTTCTTATTATTGTATCTATAGGAATGTTAATATTTATATTTTTTGCTAACGATTTTACAAATTTTATTAATGATTTAAATATTATAGATAAGTGAAAAAAAATGTATTTATAAATAAATCTATACCACTATTTTGTTTTGATAGTTTAGATAGCACCATGAATGAAATAAAAAAAAAACAATATAATGTTTACGAAGAAGTAGTAGTGATAGCTAATAAACAGACACAAGGTAGAGGTAGAAGAAATAATAATTGGGTTTCAGATGAAGGTAATTTATATTTATCGATAAGGCTTAAAAAAAAAATTTATAAAAATCATCACTTTATAACTTATATGATAGGTATTGTTATGTATGAGATTATCAAGGAATACGTCTCTAAGCCTATAAAAACGATAATTAAATGGCCTAATGATATACTTATTGATAATAAAAAAGTATCTGGAATTCTTGTAGAATTTTTAAGTTACGGGAGTATTATAAAAGATACTATTATAGGCATAGGAGTTAATATTAATAATAATCCTAANAAAATAAAAAAACCCTCAACTTATTTAAAAAAATACTGTAACTACACTATTGAAAATCTAGAATTAACAAAGTCTATTTTGCAGGAAGTTGATAATTGGATTGAAGTTCTTAACAATAATAAAAGACTTCTCTTAAAAGAATGGATGAAAAGGTCTGTTAAATTAAATTCTAAAATTAAATTTCACTATAATGATAGGATAGTAAGTGGAATTTATAAGGGAATTTCAAAGGATGGTTCTATAGAGGTTTTAATGGAAAACAAAAAAAATAACTTTTTCAATCTAGAGTTAATATAAAAAAATGTATTTAGTAGTAGATATTGGAAATACTAACATTGTTTTTGCTATATTAGAAGGAAGCTTTGTTAAATATAAATGGAGAATTTCTACTGATATGAATAGAACTAGTGATGAATATTATATTTGGCTTTCTACTATAATAAAAGATAAATTAGATATTCAAGAGGTTATAATTGGTTCAGTAGTGCCCGGAGTAGCAGAGAAAATAAAAATATCTTGCTATAATTATCTAAAAAAGAAAGTATACATTATCAATGAGGATATTAAAATTAACTTTCCTATTAAGCTAGAAAATAAAAAAGAAGTAGGAACTGATAGATTGGTCAATTCACTAGCAGCCTGGAGCCATTATAAAGAAGCTAGTATAATAATTGATTTTGGCACGGCAACAACTTTTGATGTTGTTAACAAAAATGGTGCATATGAAGGTGGAATAATTTGCCCTGGAATTAACCTTTCTCTTCAAACTTTACATTCTGCAGCAGCAAGATTGCCTAGAATTGCTGTTACTAAACCAGAGAAAGTAATTGGAAAGACTACCGTTAAGGCTATGAGTTCAGGAATTTATTTTGGGTATATAGGATTAATAAAACATATAGTAGAATTAGTTACACTAGAGTTAGAATATAAAACTAAGGTTATTTTAACTGGAGGTTTAGCAGATCTATTTTCGGAAAATTTAGGAATACATAATATAGTACAGAAAGATTTAACAATTGAAGGACTATATTTAGCATATAAACAATACAAGGTTAATAAAAATGATTAATAGTATATTTGAAGATAAAAAATCAGATTATGCATACTTTTTGCCTTTAGGAGGGTCAGGGGAAATAGGTATGAATTTAAATCTTTATGGATATAAGAATAAGTGGCTTATAGTAGACTGTGGTGTTTCATTCAAAGATAGTAAAGTTATAGGTGCAGATGTATTTATGCCTAACATTGATGCTATAATTGAAAATAAATTAAATGTATGTGGAATGTTTATTACACATGCACATGAAGACCATATAGGCGGAGTTCATCATTTATGGCCATTTATAAAATGTCCAATTTATACTACTCCTTTTTCAGGACATTTGCTCAAACAGAGATTAATTGATTATGGTTTGCTTGATAAAGTAGACTTAAATATTGTTAATAAAGAATCAAAATTTGACATAGGGCCTTTTAAACTTGAATTAATAAATATAAGCCACTCAATATTAGAAGCTAACTCAGTTTTAATTACTTTAGGGAATAAAAAATTTTTTCACACTGGTGACTGGAAAATTGATAATGATCCTGAAATAGGAAATAANCCTAACTCAAAAAGACTTAAAGAAATAGGAAANTCTGGAGTATCTGCAATGATATGTGACTCTACAAATGCAAATGTAAAAGGTTTTTCTGGGTCAGAAAAATCAATTGAGAAAGGTATTTATAATTTAATTAAGGGTTATCAAGGAAGAGTATTTATTGCTATGTTTGCTTCAAATGTAGAGAGGATTCTTACACTTTCTAATATTGCAAGAAAAACAAATAGGCAATTAGGTGCAATTGGTAGATCTATGTGGAGAATGATAAAAGCTTCAAAATCAGTTGGATATTTAAAGGAAAAACATATCTTTCACGAAGAAAGAAATATTAAAAATATTAGTGATGATAAATTTCTTGCTATTTGNACGGGTTCTCAAGGAGAACCTTTAGGTGCTCTTAATAGAATAGCAGACGAAACGCACCCTCATATTAGATTTAAGAAAGGAGATAGAATAGTATTTTCTTCTAGAATGATACCAGGAAATGAAGTAAGTATTAATAGTTTAATTAATAAATTAGTTTATAAAGGTGTAGACGTAGTNTTTCCTAANGCCAAGAATATTCATGTTTCTGGNCACCCAGGACANGAAGAACTAAAAATGATGTATTCTTGGATTAATCCTTCTGTGTTAATACCNGTTCATGGCGANGCCCTTCATATNAAAGCGCATGCAGAGCTAGCAAAAAAAAATGGTATAGATGAAGTATTAAAAACTAAAAATGGTCAATTAATAAGACTTTCTAATAATAAAGCTGATATTATTACTGAGCTTACAACAGGAAAAATGGCCGTTAATGGAGATGAATTGATTTCAACTGATAGTAATTTTTTTAAGGAAAGAAAAAAAATGCTATTTAATGGGGTAGTAACAATAAACTTTATTTTTTCTGATACTGGAGATTTACAAGAGTTACCAAGAATTAAGTTTTTATCTGTAGTTAACAGTATTGAGCAAGAACAACTTTTAGTTCTTTCTGAGTATTTAAATGATGAAATTAGAAACTTTATACCTTTTAATAGTTCTAAAGAAAAACAATTAAGGGAATACTTAAATAAAAAAATTAAAAAGTTTATTATAAATAAATTTGACAAAAGTCCTTCCATAATTTTAGATATAATTTATATTTAAAAAGAATGTTAGAAAAAGTTAATCACATTGCAATAGCTGTTCCGGACCTTTCAATAGCAATATTAAATTATAAGAATATTTTTAACTGTAAGATTTCAAAACCTTTAAAACTAATAGATCATGGAGTAACTACTGCTTTTATAAGCTTGCAAAATACTAACATAGAACTTCTTGAACCATTAGGTAATAACTCTCCTATTAAGAGGTTTTTGGAGAGAAATAATAATGGAGGAATTCATCATATTTGTTACGAGGTTAAAGATATAAATTTATCTATTAAAAATTTAATAAAAAATAATTGTAAAATTCTTGGTGATGGAATACCAAGAGAAGGTGCCCATGGTAAGCCAGTCATATTTATACATCCAAGTAACTTTAATGGAACCTTAATTGAATTAGAGCAGATATAATGTCTTTAATTGATATCTTGATTTTTTTCTTAGTTATATGGTGGCCTATATTTTTTATATTACTACCTATTGGATATGAGCCCATTACAAAAGACAATGAAAAAACAGAATTTGNAAGAAGTGCTCCAAAAAAACCCATGATATTANGAAAACTCATTATAGCAAGTGGAATATCTTTATTTATCACTATTTTTATGTGGATATTGGAATATTACAATTTATTTTCACTAAAGGAGGCTTTTTTGTAATATGAGAACAAGTGAATTTTATTTATTCCCATTAAAAGAAAACCCTAATGATGCATATTTAGAGTCTCATAAATTAATGCTAAGAAGTAATATGATAAGACAATCTGCAGCCGGAGTATATACTTGGCTGCCTTTAGGACTGATAGTTCTAAAAAATATTGAAAATGTGATAAGAAAATTACATTTTGAATTTTCAGTTCAGGAATTATTAATGCCTACAATACAATCAGCAGAGTTATGGAAAAAATCAGAAAGGTATTCTGATTATGGAAAGGAAATGTTAAGAATTAAAGATAGAAATAATGCAGATCTTTTATATGGTCCAACAAACGAAGAATTAATAACTGATATAGTATCAAAAGACTTAAAGTCCTATAAAGATTTTCCAAAAATTCTTTATCATATTCAATGGAAGTTTAGAGACGAAGTAAGACCAAGGTTTGGAGTTATGAGATGCAGAGAGTTTTTAATGAAGGATGCATACTCATTTGATATTAATTACGAAAGTGCACATTTATCTTATTGTAAAATGTTTTTATTATATCTGAAAATTTTTAAAAAATTAGGAATAAATGCTTTACCTTTTGAAGCAGAAACTGGTCCTATCGGAGGTACTTTAAGTCATGAATTTATATTAGAGGCAGTTAATGGTGAATCAGAAATATTTTATGATAAAACAATAAATGACATAAATTTTGATAATATTGATTTAAATGATTATCAAAATGTTAAAAAATTAGTTATAGAATACTCTAGGTTTTACAATAGAACTTCAGAAAAACATATTGATTCAGAGTACAAAAAAAACGTTAGATTTGAAAATAGAAAAAATTCTAAAGGCATAGAAATTGGACATATTTTTTATTTTGGAACGAAATATTCTAATAAACTGAATTCAGTATTTTTAGATAAGAATGGAAAGTCTAACTATATTTATAGCGGTTCTTATGGAATCGGAGTAAGTAGATTAGTTGCTGCTATTATAGAGTCAAGCTACGATGATAAGGGAATTATATGGCCTATAGAGGTTGCACCTTTTAAGTTAGGGTTAATAAATGTTAGAAAAGGTGAAAATTTAGCTACTGAATTTTCTGAAAAATTTTATAACTTATATAAAAATAAATATANTATTTGTTATGAAGATAGAGATATTAGGTTAGGAGAAAAATTAANCATTTTTGACTTAATAGGACTTCCANTNCAATTGATTATAGGNGAAAAAAANATTAATGATAATAATGTTGAAGTAAAAGATAGAAAAAGTGGTAAAGTAAGNCTNATTAACAAAGACCAAATAGAGNTATATTTAAAAAAAAATTATGAANTTTAACCTAGAATCTTTTATAGCATTTAGATATTTAAAATCTAAAAGAGATGAGAGGTTCGTTTCTATTAGTTCTTTTTTTTCTTTTATTGGAATTACTATTGGAGTTGCAACTCTAATAATAGTTATGTCAGTAATGAATGGGTTTAGAATAGAGCTATTAGATAAAATAATAGGAATTAACGGTCATGCAGTTGTTTACCTTAATTTAAAAAAGAATACTAATATCAATAGTATTACTGAAAGTATTGAAAATCTATCTAATGTAGATTTCGTGTCTGAGGAGTTAGAGTTTAATGCTATGATATCATTTAATAAAGCTGCCTCAGGAATTTTAGTAAAAGGTATTGAGAAGGCTGATTTACTTGAAAGAAATAGTATTTCCAATAACATAGTAGAAGGTAATTTAGATAACTTTAATAAAAAATCTGTAGTTATTGGAAGTAGGCTTGCATCTTATTTAGGNATTAATATTAACCAAAAAATTAGATTACTTACATCTAATAGTAATAAAACACCTTTTGGAAGCATACCAATAACTGATGAATATACAGTTATTGGTATTTTTGATGTTGGTATGTACGATTATGATAGAAATATAATTTTTATTCCTAGAAATCAGGGCGCAAGTTTAGTAAAAACAAATAGAGACATAACACAATTAGAAATCTTTTTATTAGATAGTAAAAAGCTAGAAGATTCATTATCTAACATATCAAAAATATTAGAGGACAATGGAAAAGTCTTTTCTTGGAAAAGGTTGCATAAGGAGCTATTTAATGCTCTAGAAATAGAAAAAAAAGTGATGTTTTTAATTTTATTTCTAATAATTTTTGTTGCAGCATTNAATTTAATATCAAGTATNATAATGATNGTAAAAGANAAAGAAAGAGGTATTGGNATTCTAAGGTCTNTAGGTGTTAAACGTTCTGAAATACAAAGAATATTTATTATAGTAGGATCTGTAGTAGGTNTTTTTGGTACNATTATAGGNACTTTAGTAGGAATATTATTTAGTNTNAATATAGGAAAAATTCAAAAATTNCTAGAAAAATTNTTTGATAGNAATCTTTTTTCAGCAGAAGTATATTTCTTTAANATNATNCCTTCAANAATNGATTATANTGAGGTTGCTATAATTTTTTCAATTTCCATTAGTCTTTCTATTTTATCTACTATATACCCCTCTTGGAAGGCATCAAAAATTGAACCAGCAAATGTTTTAAGATATGAGTGAAATACTTACTCTAAAAAATATATCGCAGTTTTTTTTTCAAGGAAAAAATAAGATAAATGTTCTTAACAGTGTAGACTTAATTTTATCTAGTTCACAAAAGATAGCTATAATTGGGTCGTCAGGATCAGGAAAAACAAGTTTGCTTAATATAATTAGTTTAATGGAAAGACCTAAGTCAGGAAGTATATTTTTATTAGGAAATAGCATTACCGAAACAAATGATAATGATAAGTCAGATTTAAGAAAAAACAATATTGGATATGTGCATCAAAAAAACTCTTTGTTGATGGAGTTTACAGCTTTTGAAAATATTTACATATCATTATTATTAAATAATTATAATAAAAAGTATGCAAAAGAAAAAACTATGCATTTGCTAGATAGAGTAAAAATGACTCATCGTCACTCTCATAAACCATCTAGTTTATCAGGTGGTGAACAGCAAAGAATTGCTATTGCTAGGGCTATATCTAATAACCCAGAAATCATTGTAGCTGATGAGCCTACAGGAAATTTGGATACTAAAAACAGTTATATGATAATTGATGAACTGTGTAAAATTACAGAAGAAAATCATTCTTCGTTAATATTAGCCACGCATGATCTAAATGTAGCAAAAAAAATGGATCTAATTTTAGAACTTAACAATAAAAAGCTTAGAGTTTTAAATGGAAAATAACAAAAATAAATTTGTTCATTTAAAAGTTAGGTCGCATTTTAGTATTCTTGAAGGTTCAATGAAAATTGCAGATATCGTAAAAGCTGCAAAAAAGACTAAAATGCCTGCAATTGCACTTACAGATAATACAAATGTTTTTGGAGCTATGGAGTTTACCAAGCTATGTTTGGATAATGGCATACAGCCTATTATTGGATGCATGCTTAAAATTAGTAAAGATGATACAGAGCAAAACACTATACATTCTCCAGCAGAAAATAATTTTGATATAACTTTATTAGTAAAGGATAATGATGGTTGGAAGAATTTGTCATCTTTAATTAGCAAGGCCTATTACAACTATAAGATGGAAGGTGAAAAATGCGTAAATATAAAAGATTTAGATTATTATAGTAAAGGACTAATCTGTTTATTTAGTGATTTAAAAAAAGTAGATGATAATTATAATTCTACTTATATAGAAAATAAATCAACGGCATTATCTTTAAACAGAATATTTGATAATAGGTTTTATATTGATTTATTTAGAGATCAATCAATACGCAGCATGAATAAGGAAAGTTTTTTACTAAAATTATCTTATGAATTAAATATTCCATTAACCTGTAGTAATGATATTTATTTTTTAAATAAAGATATTTATGAAGCACATGAGTGTTTAAATTGCATTGCTCAAGGTACCACGATAGAGAATCCTAATAGAAATAAGACTAACGAAGAATCTTATTTTAAAGATACAAATGAGATGAATAAATTATTTAATGATAAACAAGAAGCTATATTAAATGCTATCAACATAGCTAAAAGATGTTCCTTTATTTTAAAAGAAAGGGAACCAAAGTTACCAAAGGTTTTTACAGGTAAGAATAATGATGAAAATAAAGCTCTAACACATCAAGCTACCAAGGGTTTGTTAAAGTGTCTGAGTATTAATGATTTTAATTTAAGTGATAATAAAATATTAAACTATAAAAAAAGACTAGAATATGAGCTAAAAATTATATCTGATATGGGTTATTCAGGATATTTTCTGATTGTTAGCGATTTTATAAGCTGGGCAAAAAAAAACAATATACCTGTAGGTCCAGGAAGAGGGTCAGGTGCAGGTTCTATAGTTGCTTGGTCTTTAAATATAACAAATCTTGATCCAATAAAATATGGATTACTTTTTGAAAGATTTCTTAATCCAGAAAGAGTTACTCTTCCTGACTTTGATATTGATTTTTGCACAATACGTAGAGATGAGGTTATATCATATGTAAGAGAAAAATACGGAGCTGATAAAGTAGCTCAAATTATTACTTTTGGAAGTTTACAACCTAAAGCAGCAATTAGAGATGTTGGTAGAGTGTTAGGTGTAAATTATGGAGTAGTGGATAAATTAGCTAAGACTATTCCAAATATCATTCAAGGAAATACTAATTTAAGTGAACTATTTGAGAATAATATTGTCATGCAAAATATGATTAAGGGAAATGATGAATTAGAGAAACTATTTGAAATATCTTTACAATTGGAAGGTCTAAATAGAAATGCATCCACTCATGCAGCTGGGTTGGTAATATCTAATAGCTCTATTAAAAGTGATGTTCCTTTATATTATGATTTAAAATCAGAAATTCCTGCAACTCAATTTACTATGAAATTTATAGAAAAAATAGGATTAGTAAAGTTTGACTTTTTAGGAGTTGAAACTTTAACTATTATTGATAAAACATTGAAAAATATAGAAAAAAGAGGCATNAAAATTAATATTGATGATATTGATTTAAAGGACAGTTTAACTTATACAAATCTTGGAAATGGTAATACTTTAGGAGTTTTTCAATTGGAAAGTATACCAATGAGAAATATTTTAAAAGAATTAAGGCCTGATAGGATAGAGGATATTATAGCAGTTGTAGCACTTTATCGTCCTGGACCTATGGAAAATATTCCTGATTATATTAAAAGAAAACATGATAATACTTTAACTAAGTACCAACATCCTTTGTTGGAGCCAGTTTTAAAAGAGACATTNGGNATNATGATATATCAAGAGCAAGTAATGGAAGCGGCAAAAGTCTTAGCAGGCTTTTCTTTAGCAAAAGCTGACCTATTAAGAAGGGCAATAGGTAAGAAAATTAAATCTGAAATGGACTCTTTAAAAGAAAGCTTTATGAAAGGCTGTTTAAAAAATAACATTAAGGGCCAAGACTCAGTTAAAATTTTTCATGATATTGAAAAGTTTGCAGGCTATGGTTTTAATAAGAGTCATGCAGCAGCTTATGCTATAATTTCATATCAGACAGCATGGTGTAAAACTAATTATCCAATTGAGTACTTTACATCTTTACTAAATAGTGAAGCTAGTAAATCTGGAGAAAAACTTTTACCAATAACATTAGAACTTGCTAGTTTAAATATTAAAGTGTTGCCTAGTGATATAAATTTTTCTGATGTTGGTTTTACAGTGGAAAAACATGAAGATGAATTTATTATAAGAAGTGGCTTAGCAACTATAAAAAATATAGGTTTAGACTTAGCTAAGTTTATAGTCAAAGATCGTTTGAAAAATGGTTTATATAACTCTATTATTGATTTTTTTACAAGAATGGATGATAAGGTAATTAACAAGAGGCAAGTAGAGTTTCTTGCCATGGCGGGAGTATTTGATAGTATCTTTAAAGACAGAAGCACAATCTTTACATCAGCAACGAAACTAGTTGCTATTTCTCAAAACTCACAAAGAGATAGAGATACTTGTCAACAAGGCCTATTTGGATCAGAACTAAATGTAAATAATACAACTAACATACTTAAAAACTCTATTCCATGGAACACAAGTAAAAATTTGATTAATGAATACTTGTCTTTAGGATTTTTTACCTCTAAAAATCCTTTATTTGAAAAAAGGCCTTTTTTTAAAAAATTTAATCTTTCAAACTCTATTTCTATTGAAAATAATAAGGTAAACGGAAAATTATTTGAGCTAATAGGCTTTTTAGTAAAAATAGAAGAAAAAATAATAAATAATAAAAAAGTTCTAGACTTGTTTTTTGTAGATGAATGGAATTGCTTTAATTTATTCGTATTTATTGATAGAGCTCAAATAGATGAAAGTATACTTTTCCCGGGAGAGTCTTATGTTCTAACTGTAGTAAACTCAATAGATACAGATAGACGAATGAGATTAAAGCTAAAAAATATAAGAGAAATAAATAGTTTTATTAAAAAATCACCAAAAAACTTAAAAATATTTTTAAAAAATCTCAATGATATAGATAAACTAAAAGCTAAACTAGAGGATATCAAAGAAGGAAAAAATAACGTTATTCTTGTTTATAAAGGACATGAGGTCAATACAGGAATGAAAGTAGATGGCAACTATATTTCA
>NHEU02000011.1 GCA_002171495.2 Alphaproteobacteria bacterium TMED93 | reverse complement strand
TTTAATTTATAATTATATAATATTACTAGTCTAACAATATTTTTTTTAAATATTCTTATTTAAATTATATGGGTGCATTATTAAAAATTAAAAGTTTGTCAAAATCATTTGGACCTTTGAAAGCTGTAAATAATCTTTCTTTTAATCTAGACAGGGGCGAAGTATTAGGGTTTTTAGGTCCAAATGGTGCAGGAAAGACAACTACAATGAGAATGTTAACAGGTTTCATTAGCCCATCTAATGGAGAGATTTTAATAAATAATTATAATTTACTTGAAAATCTAGAGTTGTGCAGAAAGCACATAGGATATGTTCCTGAAGGATCACCCTTATACCAAGAAATGAACTCTATAGACTTTTTGAAATTTGCTGCAAAAATTAGAAGAATAAATCATTTAAATTTAGATAAAGCTCTTAACAGAGTTATAGATTTACTTAATTTAAAAAGTATATTATTTCAAAAAATTGATACCCTATCTAAGGGTTACAAAAGAAGAATAGGCTTAGCACAAGCTATAATTCATGATCCAGATATATTAATTTTAGATGAGCCTACAGATGGATTAGATCCTAATCAGAAAAATGAAGTAAGAAAATTAATAAGAAAATTAGGAAAAGATAAGGCTATAATTATTTCGACTCATATTTTGGAAGAGGTAACTGCCATTTGTAATAGAGCTATGATAATAGCTAAAGGTAAACTATTATTAGACGAAAAGCCTAGAAATTTATTAAAGAAGTCTGAAACGTATAATAGAATATTTATATCTATTGAAGAAAAAAAACCATCTGAGCTTAAACAAATACTATTAAAAAATGACTTTATACAAGCAGTTGAAATTATTGATAATTGTTGTGTTATTAAAGAAAAAAATTCAAAGTTAATTAATAAAAAGATAAATGATTTTATAAAAAAAAATAAATTTACTATAAACCATTATTCTATAGGAAATGGCAATCTGGAAGAAGTTTTTAGGAAATTAACTGCACATGATTAATTTTATTTATACCTCAACAAATATTTTTAAAAGAGAAATACTGAGTTATTTTTCTACTCCTGTAGCATATGTATTTATTGCTATATTTCTCATTTTATCTGGGTTATTTACTTTTTATTTAGGAAACTTCTTTGAATTAGGGCAAGCAAACTTATCAAGTTTTTTTGAGTGGCATCCTTGGTTGTATTTATTTTTAATACCATCCATAACAATGCGTCTATGGGCTGAAGAAAAAAAATCGGGCACTATTGAGTTTATTACTACTCTGCCAATCAGCGTTACATCAATAGTAATTGGAAAGTTTTTTGCATCCTGGGTTTTTACTATTGTAGCTTTAACTCTTACCTTTCCATTTTGGATAACTGTTAATTATATGGGAAACCCAGATAATGGAGTTATTTTAGCCAGCTACATAGGAAGTATTCTTATGGCAGGCGGCTACTTAGCAATAGGTAGTTGTATTTCTGCAATGACGAGCAATCAGGTGATAGCTTTTGTAGTATCAGCAACCATTAGCTTCTTATTTACTGTAAGTGGACTGCCTATTGTATTAGATTTTTTTTCATCTTGGAGTGGGCAGACTATAACAGACGTTGTAGCATCATTAAGTTTTTTAACAAATTACTATGATATAACTAGAGGGCTTATAGACTTGAGATGTTTGCTATACTTTTTTACTCTTATTTTCTTTTTTTTATATATTAATGTTCTAATTGTTAATAATATGAGGGATTAAGGATGCTACTAAAAAAAAAATTAAAGAACACTATATTTTTTAATGTTGTGATAGCGGTATTAGCTTTTATTGCTTTAAATATTATTATTACAAAAGCTATTATAAATAAAAAAATAGATTTAACTGAAGACAAGCTTTTTACATTGTCTACAAATACTAAGAATGTTATTAACGAACTTAATGAGCAAATAAAGATTCAGCTTTTTTTTTCAGAATCATTAAGTAGGGATATACCTCAAATAAGAGACTATGAAAAAAGAGTAAGAGAATTACTTTTATCATATGCCAAAATATCCAAAAATATTAGTTTAGAGATATTTGATCCCGAGCCTTTTACAGAACTTGAAGATTTAGCCAATACTTATGGAATGCAAGGATTACAATTAAATCAAGAAGGAGAAAAGTTTTATTTTGGTGCAGTATTATCAAACTCTGTTGATGACATGTTAGTAATACCCTTNTTTGATGTTGCTAGAGAAAGATTTTTAGAGTACGACCTTACTAAGTCAATTTATAACCTAGCTTACCCTGCAAAACCTGTTATTGGGTTGATATCTGGTTTGCCTTTTTCTGGANGCATAGCTAATGATGAAATTAATCCATCGTTGCAAGATCCTTTTTATCTTTATAAAAATTTATCTGAATTTTATGAAATTATAAACTTAACTCAAAATTTTGAAAAAATACCTGAAAATATTGAGCAGTTGTTAATAATTCATCCGAAGGATTTATCAGAAAGAANCCTTTATCTAATAGATCAATTTATTATGCAAGGAAAGGGTGCGACCTTCTTTGTAGATCCATTTTCAGAATATGAAGTAATAAACCAAGTTTCTAATCAGAGTAATGCAAATATTCCTAAATCAGACTTGAATAGGTTATTTAAGCAGTGGGGTTTTAAGGTAGAGGCTGGAATGGTGGTAGGAGATATAATTAATGGAAGAAAAGTGAGCTTGGGAAGTGCAAATAATGAAAAAATAGTAACATATATACTTTGGTTGGCTTTGCAAAGAGAGTTGCTTTCTAAAGAAGATATTGTTACTGAGAATTTAGACTATGTTTTTTTTAAGTCAGCAGGTTCTATTAAAAATATAAATATAGATAAAAAAAATGAATTTATTCCACTAGTAAAAACTTCTTCTAATTCAATGTTAATAGAAAGNTTNAAAATACANTTTAGGGCTGAGCCAGAACGTTTATTAAATGAATTCAAGTCTGANAATAAAAAATTTGTACTAGGTGCTAGAATAAAAGGTTCATTAAAGTCAGCTTTTTCTTTAGATGATATTGAAAACCTTGAAATAGATAATAATAATCATATAACAAATAGTAAAAGTTCAAATATAATAGTTTATTCAGACACAGACCTGCTGACAGACCTTACCTGGCTTACAAGACAAGATATTTTAGGAACAAGCAATCTTATCCCAACTGCAGATAATGGTAGATTGGTAATGAACTCTATAGAATCTATGAGTGGAAGTCAGAACCTTATAGGACTGAGAAGTAGAGGTATTTATAATAGGCCTTTTTTAGTTGTAGAAAACTTACAAAAGGATGCGGAACTTTTATTAAAGGAAAAGGAAGATTCATTAAAAAAGGAACTTGAAGATACTGAAAAGAAACTAAAGGAACTTACTGATGGTAATGAAATAGATCAAGAGAGTCTTACTATAGAGCAAACACAAACAATCAATAATTTTAACAAAAAAATTTTACAGATTAGAAAAGAACTTAGAGAAGTTCAAAGAGAGCTTGGAGAAAGTATAAAAAAATTAGAAACGTTTTTAAAGCTTATTAATATTTGGTTGATGCCTTTTTTAGTTATTATTGTATTTCTAATTTTCAAATATTTTACTTTTAATAAGAATAAAAAGTACATCAATAAAGTTTAAAGTTNTATTTTTATGAAAAAACTTACTATATTAAAAATACTTTTTATTTTTTTTATCCTAATATTTGCTATTTATTTATCTTTTTCTAAAAGATATGATACCAAGGGTTATGTTGAGAAAGCTTTTCCAAACTTGCTTATTGATATTGAAAAAATAACTAAAATTAGCATTAAAGACATAAACAATGAGATATTTATAAATAAAGAAAATAATAAATGGGTCCTGAAAAATTATAAAGAATATCCAGCAGATATAAAAAAGGTTAATAACTTCTTTATTAATCTTTCTAACGGCACATTTATAGATAAAAAAATTTTTACCAATCAAAGTTTAAAAAAGCTTGGTTTAGATAACTCATTTAATAATCAATTTGATTCAAGAAGAATAAGGTTGTATGCAGAAAATAATATACTGTATGATTTTATAATAGGAAAAAAATCCAACGATAATGCATCAGTAAATATAAATTATTTTAGGAGCTTAGATGCTAATTTAATATGGCTGTTTAAAAATAATTTAGACCTACCTGATGAAGAATTATTTTGGATTAATTCTAAAATTTTTAATATTT
This sequence comes from Alphaproteobacteria bacterium TMED93, assembly GCA_002171495.2. Taxonomy (GTDB): domain Bacteria; phylum Pseudomonadota; class Alphaproteobacteria; order TMED109; family TMED109; genus JAYYAX01. The sequence continues at coordinate 12,229 of NHEU02000011.1, read as the reverse complement.
CTAGAGGGAGAGTTCAGCAAGTCAAAGTAATAGATGAGATTAAAAAAGATTCTTTTACTATCTACAGAAGTAATTATTCCGATTCAAACTATAAATTTCTTAATTTACCAGAAGGCTATGATTTGAAAAATAGCCTTACACAAAATGCATTGGCAGCAAGTTTTGAAAATATACAAATAACAAATATTTTTCCTATTGATATTGATGCTGATTACCAGACTATTAAGGATATACAATTAACTACTTTTGATGGCTTAGTAATAAACTATAAGATTATTAAAATAGATGAAAAGTTGCATGTTAGAATGTTTTTTAGTAGTGACAGTAGTGTTAGAAAAGAAATAACTGATGATAAAAAAATAGTTGGAATTCCCTCAATGAAATCATTTGATGATGTTAAAAAAGAGGCTGAGTTTTTAGATTTTACTAAAACCTGGGTATACACTTTTGATGAAAAAACAATGAGTGAATTTAATAAGAAAAGGAGAGATCTTCTTAAAAAGAAGTAGAAACTATACTTGTAGTAAAGAAAAGTATTTTTTTTTTCTTTTTAAAATTTTATCTATTCCCTTTAGAAAAGATAGTTCCAAAACAAACAAGCATTCCACCAAGTTAGAATTAAAATTTTCTAGTAAGTCAATGGCAGCACAAGCAGTGCCTCCAGTGGCTAAAACATCATCTATAAGTAATACATTATCTTTGTTTTTTAGTGCGTCCTTATGTATTTCTATACTATCAGTACCATATTCTAAGCTGTAATTTTGTTTGAAAGTATCATGAGGTAACTTATTAGGCTTGCGTATAGGAACAAATCCGCACCCTAATTTATTAGCTAAAGATGACCCAAATATAAAACCTCTTGCTTCAATTCCCACGATTAAATCAATTTTATTATCTAAATGTCTTTTATAGAATTGCTCAGTTGTATATAAAAAAGCTTTTTTATTTTGCAGCAAAGGTGATATGTCTTTATAAAGTATTCCTTTTTTAGGAAAGTCTGGTATATCTCTTATATAATTAATAAGGTCCATATGAAAATAATTTTGTTCATATTAATTTTTACATTTAAATATAATCTACATTCTACTGAATTAATAGATTTAATTGGGTATGATAAATATTATAAAACTAAGCAAGATGAAACTCTAATAGATATTGCTAGATCTAATAATCTTGCATTTCCCGAGATAATGTCAGCTAATGTAGGGCTAGATGATCCTTGGGTGGTGAAACCTGAAGTGAACATACTTCTTCCTAAAAGACACTTACTTCCAGATATAAAAAGAGAAGGCATTGTTGTAAATAAAGGCGATTTGAGGGTATATTATTTTGCTAAGGATGATAAAGTTTATTCTTTTCCTATAGGAATTGGAAGAGGGGATTGGGAAACTCCAATTGGAAAGGCTCGTATCACAGGGAAGAAAAAAAACCCTTACTGGACAGTGCCAAAGTCAATTTTAGAAGAAGAGCCTCATTGGCCTAAAGTAGTAAAGCCAGGACCTGAAAATCCCTTGGGAAGCAGAGCAATTTATTTATCTATGCCAGGATACTTACTCCATGGAACGAATAAACCTTGGGGAGTAGGAATGAAAGTTAGTCATGGTTGCATTAGGTTATATCCTGAAGATATAGAAACATTATACGAATTGGTAAATATTGGGGAAAGAGTTGAAATTATAGATCAACCTGTAAAATCAGGTTGGTTAGGAGGCGTATTGTACATAGAAGTGCATTCCATGCATCCTTACGGATTAGAAGATGAACAAATTATAGAAAATAATTTAAGATTATTACCACAAGCAACGCAAAGCCTACAGAATTCAGCAAAGCATTATATAGTTGATGTGGATTGGAAAAAAGTAGTAAATATAGTTAAAGAAGCTTCTGGAGTACCAGAAGCTATTTTAACTAAATATAAAAATTAACTATTTTCTAGAAATAGTTCTAAACATACGATCAATTTTATCATTAAGTGCTCTTAATGCAGACCTATTTTGTTCAGTCATAGCTTCAGCTCTTTGTGCAGCTTTAGTTGCAGCAGCAGCTTCACCAGAAGCAGCATCTGCAGCAGCTGTAGCAGCTTTTGCTTCAGCAATTGCGCTTTCTACAGCAGCATTATTATTTTTTTGGGCTTCACAGCCAGCTAAAACTATAATTACAGCTATAAAAGGCAATATAAGTAATTTTTTAAACATAAATATACTCCAACTTATTTAATATAAAGTCCTTTATAGTTAACAAAAGTGCTCTTGTAAAGCATTAAAACTATATTTTAATCATTTTGAGAGCATAAATTATTGCAGCAACCATGTTTTTGGCTCGAGCTGAATTTTTAAATGCTATATCAAACGCTGTTCCATGATCAACTGAAGTTCTTACAAAGGGAACACCTAAAGTAACATTTACAGATTGGTCGAAGTATAAAAGTTTAACAGGTATGTGTCCTTGATCATGGTAATTAGCAATAATTAAATCATATTTTCCATTATTTGCATCTCTAAAAATTATATCAGGAGATATAGGTCCAACTATATCAATTCCTAATCGCTTTGCTTTTAATACCGCTGGAGATAAGTATTTTTTTTCTTCTGTTCCAAAAATTCCATCTTCGCTCGCATGAGGATTTAATCCGCATATTGCAAGTCTAGGGTTTGTTTTTCCAAATTTTAATAAGTGTTTATGTCCAATTTTTATTGTCTCTAAAACTTTTTCTGTTGAAATAGTTTTTATAGCATCTGAAAGAGACATATGACAAGTAACATGTAAAGTACTAAATTTTTTATTTGCCAGCATAAGATAAGGTTCTTTTATATTAAATAAAGATCCCAATAAACCAGTGTGGCCATCAAAGTTATAACTAGCCAAATGCAATGATTTTTTAGAAATTGGAGCGGTAACAATTGCATTTATTTTTTTTTCTTTAAACAATTTAGAAACTTTACAAATTGATTGATATGAAACTTCTCCTCCTTCTTTTGAAGAACAATTTTTGTATTCAATTTTAGCTTTTATATCAATAAATTCTTTTATACTGCTTAGATGATTGCTTTTTATACTAGATATATCACAGGCTTTTAAAAAAGAACTTTTATTTCCTAATACTATAAACTTAAAGGGAAGCTTTTTTCTAGAAAAAAAATTTAAAGCTTTTGCAGAAATTTCTGGCCCGATGCCACATGGGTCACCTAAAGTTATTCCTATAGTTTTCATAATATTAAAAATTATATTTACTTTTTAAATAAGTTCTATATAAATTAATTTCAGTCCCCTTCGTCTAGCGGTCTAGGACGCCGCCCTTTCACGGCGGAAACACGGGTTCGATTCCCGTAGGGGACACCATCTTTTTTCAACTCTTCAGTGGGCTTAGTAGAGTTTTGGTGCAGTATCCACCAACATGTGTTTTGATTCTAACTGTCAATAACTTTCAATCTCTTTAAAAGAGCCTTTAAGTAATTAACGATCTTGATTAAATATTAAAATACATTAAGTTGATAATAGGGAGAAAATCATGGACTCACAAAAAAGAAAGCTAACTACTATATTAGCAATGGATGTTGTTAACTATTCAAAAAAAATGGCAGTTGATGACGAAGGTACGTTAAAGCAATTATCAGTTTGCAAAAAAATAATTGAAAAAACTATAGCTTCAGCAGAGGGCAGAATATTTAATACTGCAGGTGATGCATTCATGATTGAGTTTACTAGTCCAGTCCAAGCAGTAAATTCAGCTATTAAAATTCAAAAAGAGATTCACAATTTAAATAAAGAATTAAGGGAAGATAAAACTTTAGAGTTTAGAATTGGTATTAATATGGGAGATGTATTGATACAAGAAGATAATTTGTTTGGAGATGGAGTAAATGTAGCTTCAAGGCTAGAATCAATAGCTCCACCAGGAAGAATATGCATATCTGGATCTGTTTATTCTTTGGTTTCTAATAATATAAAAGAAAAAATTTATAGTAAGGGAAGTCAGAAATTAAAAAATATTAATAGACCAATTGATGCGTATTTTATAGAAATTGAAGAAGGATCTAATGTTGCAAAGGATTTTAAGGTTTCTCAAAGCAAAGCAGGAAATAAAAATATTTTTTTAATAGGAGGAGTTGCTGCTAGTTTTTTTGTAATACTATTAGTATTTGTTATGTTTAAAGATAGTAATGAAATAAATGTTAATTTAAACAGCATAGCTATTTCTCCAATCACTACTGCGTCTAAAGAACAAGAAAAAATTAATTTAGCTGCAGGATTAACACAAGATATAGCTGCGTCATTAACTAGAGCATCAAAGAAACTAAATATAATTAAACTTAACAGCGCAGATGAGAGTATTGTTAATATAGCAAAAAAAACTGGAGCAAAGTATTTAATCAATGGAGATATTAAGGAAGCAGGAAAAAATATTAGAGTTACTATCAATTTAGTAGATGCAGAAAATTCAAATATCGTATGGACTGATAAATATGATAAAACCCTAGAAATAGATAATTTGTTTACATTACAGGATGAAGTAGTTTCTAACATTATAGACGCACTTGTTGGTAACGGAGATATCTTATCAAAAGAAGTTTCTAAAGTAGGATTAACAGCAACTGCTCAAAATCTTGACTCATATGCTTGTATTAACTTTACTAAAAACCAATTCTTTCCTTCATTCTCATTTGATTATTATAATAAGGCTGTTGAGTGTTTAGAAAAATCTATCATTGATGATCCTCAATATGCAGAAGCTTGGCAATATTATGGTTATCTCTTAGCATGGGGATACTCTATCTTTGAGGTATATGAGCAGGATATTCTTACTAAGGCTTTAGAAGCAGTTCAGGAAGCCATAAGGTTAGACTCTAATTATGCGATGGCTTATAGAACAAAGGCTGAAATAGAATTTTATGCAGGAAATTTTGAACAGATGTTAAAAGATGGAAAAAAAGCTCTTGAAATAGCTCCTAATGACCTTCAAATAATAGGAGGGATTGCTTATATAACAGGTCTTTCAGGATGGGGATGTCACTCTTCAGAGGAACTTAAGAAAAAATATAATATTGATAAGAAAGCTTGTTATAGGCTTGAAAGAGGTCGTGAGTTAGGTGTTTTGGCGGCAAAGTTAGATAAGGTAAACAGCAACCTTGGAGATAACTTTGGACAAGTAGCATTTTATCAAGATTCACAAAATTGGGAAAAAGTTCTTGAGGTTATGGAAGACACCCCTGTTCCTTTTTTATGGTGGTGGCATCATTATATGGGATGTGCAAATCATGGATTAGGTAATAAAGATAAAGCTCAAAATCATTTTAATAAAATTGCAGAAATTTTGGGCGATAATACTTTAGAAAAAATGAAAAAGGGTATGATAATCTGGCATGAAATGACTGTTTATGAAGAAATGATGCCAGTTTATTTAGAATATGGTTTGAAATAAAACCAAAAGCAAAAGCGTAAATTTAAAAGTCTGGTTAATTTTGATGTAAAACTGGTGCCAAAATGATACCAAACTCCATCATATTAGTATGCTACTCTATCGTATTCTACAACACATAAAACCTTTATAAAGGGCAGAAAAACAAAACTTTTCAACAAAATATAGACGGATTCGAGTCCCGTTACTCCCCGCGCCATCTTTTCCGAATCTTTGAGGGGGCTTAGTATACTTTTGGTATGCTTTTTTCATTCACTTGCTTAACCATTAATTATTTCTAACATTCATAATACCATTTTATTAATTTAACTCTTCTAAAATAAATTAATAAAATTTATAATTTTAAGTATTAATATGCATAATTTGTATAAAAAATAAACAACAGCATAAAATTTATACTTTTATGTTAAATAATTTATGCTTTAATAAGAATGTGTTTAATGAAGTAATAAATAATTCAGGTGTAAGACCACCTTACAATAAAGTTTTTAATTGGGCAGAAGCCTTGCCTAAAAATATTATTTTAAAAAAACAAATTCAAGCAGAGAATCTATTTAAAAAAATTGGTGTAACATTTTCTGTATATAATAATTATGATGTATCCGAAAGATTGATACCTTTTGATATGTTTCCAAGAATATTAACTTCCTTAGAATGGATGAAGATACAAAAAGGAATCAAGCAAAGATCTATAGCTATTAATGCATTTTTAACAGATGTTTATCATAAAGCTGAAATAATAAAAGCCAATTTAATTCCAGGTAAACTTATATATAAAAACCCCGCTTATGATATAAAAATGGTTGGTTTTAACGTTCCAAAAAACATATACAGCCCTATAATAGGTACTGATATTGTTAGAACCGATGAAAAAGACTTTAAAGTCTTGGAAGATAATTGTCGAACACCTTCTGGCGTTTCATACATGATTGAAAATAGAGAAATTATGATGAGAATGTTTCCAGATTTATTTGAAAGTTTAAACATTGAGTCTGTTGACAATTATCCATCTCATTTAGTTGATATATTAAAAAGCTTAGCTCCTAAAAAATGTAATAAAGATCCCAATATAGTTATATTAACTCCAGGACACTTAAATAGTGCCTACTACGAACATAGCTTTTTAGCTGATTTAATGGGAGTAGAATTAGTACAGGGTACAGATTTATTTGTAAAAGATAATATTACCTATATGAAAACTACTCAAGGTCCTCAAAGAGTAGATATTATATATCGTAGAATAGATGATGATTATCTGGATCCTTTATACTACAAAAGTGACTCACTTTTAGGAGTTCCAGGTATAATAAACTCTTATAAAACAGGTAATGTAAATATTTGCTCAGCTCCAGGTGCAGGGTTAGCCGATGATAAGGCAATTTATACCTTTATGCCTGAAATAATCAAATTTTACCTAGGTGAGGAACCTATTTTGAAAAATATTAAGACTTGGAGATGCTACAACAAAACTAACCTTAAATATGTTATCTCGAATTTAAAAAATTTAGTAGTTAAAGAAGTTCATGGTTCTGGCGGGTATGGAATGTTAATAGGATCTCAAGCGTCTAAAAAAGAATTGAAAAAATTTGAAAAAAAAGTATTAAACTCTCCAGAAAGTTTTATAGCGCAACCTATTTTAGAATTGTCAACTGTTCCAATTTTTGACAAAAGCAAGCTTTCTGAGAGACATGTTGATTTGAGACCATTTTCATTAGTGGGGCATAAAAAATTTAAATTAGTAAGTGGTGCGTTAACAAGAGTTGCGCTTAAAAAAAACTCTTTAATTGTTAACTCCTCTCAAGGTGGAGGTGTAAAAGATACATGGGTATTATCAGACTGACATATGTTAAGTAGAACAGCGGAAAACTTGTATTGGACAGCTAGATATTTAGAAAGAGCTGATAGCATTGCAAGATTATTAGAAGTAGCTTACAGAATTTCTCTAATTCCTAATACACAAGAAGGATATAATAATGAATGGGAGTCAATACTTGCTACTTCTGGAACGAAGGAAGATTATTTAAGTAGCTACAAAGAAATTAAAAAAGATAAAATTGAATATTTTCTAATATTTGATGACAGAAATTCATCTTCAATTAAAAATTGTATTAATAAAGCAAGAGAAAATATTAAAATGGTTAGAACTGGGGTAACATTAGAAGTGTGGAATGCTGTAAATAGTTTTTTTCATAGTTTTGAAGAATTAATAAAAAGAAAATATTACTCTAAAGATTTGCCTGAAATTATAGATTTAGTTAAAAGAAATGTAAATTTAATAAAGGGAACTATAATTAACACGCAATTATTAAATGATGGATTTGATTTTTTAATACTAGGCAATTATTTTGAAAGAGCTGACTTCACAGCTAGAATAATCGATGTTAAGTACTTTATATTATTACCAAGCACAAGCTTAATTGGCAAACAAGTTGATAATTTTCAATGGAGCCTCATGCTAAGATCTGTTTCTTCTTATAGAGCCTTTAAATGGGCTTATGGAAATAGTGAAATAGATTATATAAAAATAATTGATTTTTTAATTCTTAATGATAAGTGTCCTAGGTCTCTTTATTTTTCAGTAGAAAAGATTAATTTTCATTTCAATAGGCTAAAAAAAAATTACAAGCAAGCTGGAAGTATCTCCCCTAAAATTGAAAATCTATTTAAAAAACTAAGAAAGCTCTCTGTTAACGATATATTAGAGGAAGGATTGCACGATTTTCTAATTAATTTCATTGAAGATATAGCTGATGTATATCAAGATTTGGAGAGAAAATACTTTATAGGAACATAAATGATTATAAAGATTAGGCATCAAACAGAATACAGTTTTTCCGATACCGTACCCAGACTAGTGCAATCACTAAAATTAATTCCTTCAAAGACTAAAAACCAAAATATTTTAGATTGGAAACTTTCTTGTAGTAATGGATCTTTATTAGAGTCTCACCAGGATGCACTAGGTCATAAAATTTTTAATATTTTTAATTATAATTTTTTTGGAAAACAAGAAATTATCTCTAAAGGAACTATTGAAACTAAAGATACTAAAGGAATAATGAGTTGTCTTCAAGATAAGGTAAATCCATTATGTTTTTTGAGGCATACTTTTTTAACAAAGCCAGAAAATGAAATTTTAAAATTATCAAAAAATATTAAGAAAAATAAAGATGAAATTAAATTTTGCCATAATTTAAATTTGACAGTCTCCGAAGCAATTTTGTTTAAATCAGGCTCGACTAATAACGAGACTTCTGCAGAGTGTTCGCTGCGTCTTGGAACAGGAGTTTGTCAAGATTATGCTCACATATTAATAAGTTTAGCTAGGTATTTTGAAATTCCTGCAAGATATGTAAATGGTTATCTTTTAGAGGATAATAGTACTAATAAATTTTATACTCATGCATGGGTAGAACTATATATAACTAACTTAGGTTGGGTTGCATTTGACCCTTCACATAAAAAATGTATAGACGAAAAGTATGTTAGAATTAGCTGTGGCTACGATTTTATAGATGCTTCACCAATAAAGGGCGTAAAACTAAATTATTTAGGTTCTGAAGAGTTAAATTTTAAGCTAAGCATTAATTCAGAGCAATAATACTTTTCAAAAGCAGAGTATATATTATATGAAAAAAATAAAAAAAATTGGAGTTTTAACAAGTGGAGGTGATTGTGGTGGGCTCAATGCGGCAATAAGATCAATTTTTTTTAGAGCAAAAAAAAAATATAATTTGGAAGTTTATGGTATTAGAAATGGTACTTTAGGCTTGATCAAAAGGCCACTTGATGTAGAGAAACTTAGTTATAAAAGTTTCAAAGGATTTCTAATAAAACAAGGAGGTACATTTTTAGGAACAAACAGTAAAGGAAATCCATTCAGGTTTCTACAAAATGGAAAATACATAGATGTTACTAAAAAAATTGCTGCAGCTTATAAGTCTTTAAAGCTTGATTGTCTTATAATCATTGGCGGAGACGGTAGTATGAAGATTTTAAAAAAAATAGCAGACTCCACAGATATAAAAATTGTGGGAATACCTAAAACCATAGATAATGATGTTGGTGTAACTGAATATTCTGTTGGATTTCATACAGCAGTAGATGCTGCAACAAAAGCTTTAGATAGTCTTCAGTCAACAGCAGCTAGTCATAGCAGGGCCATGATATTAGAGGTTATGGGAAGGGATGCCGGCCACATAGCATTGAATGCTGGAATAGCGGGTGGTGCCGACATAATATTAATCCCAGAGTTAAATTATAGCATAGACGGTATTGTGAAAAAGTTATTAGAAATTAAAAAAAATAAAATAGGACATTCACTCATTATAGTTGCGGAGTCTGTAAAAAAAGAAAATGGAGAAAATGTTATAAATAACTATAAAAATCAAAAAAGGTTTGGAGGAATTGGGCACTACATAGCTACAGAAATTATGAGAAAAGCTGATATAGAGTGCAGAGTAACTTCCTTAGGTCATATTCAAAGGGGGGCGACGCCAGTTGCAATAGATAGAATTTTAGCTAGTGCTTTTGGAGTTTTTGCAGTTGATTTAGCAGCAAATAAAAAATTTTCTAGATTAGTGGTTTGGCAAGACAGAAAAGTTACTGACGTTCCAATAGAAATGGGTATTAAAGACTATAGGCAAGTTACAAAAGATGATACTTTATTAAAAACTGCTTTTTCTCTAGGAATATATTTAGGCGACTACAACAGCAAATAATTAAGGATTTTTTTGATAAAATAGAAAAGTCATCATAGAAGTGATGCAATAGTCGGAGGTTCAAAACAGAATGGGAAAAGCTTAAAAGAAAATTCATCCAAAAGATTATAGCTATTTTTTGTTGTAGTGTGATGGGTGTTTTTAAGAAAGCTTTTAAAAAAACTGTAGATAGTTTTGAAATATAATTATATGCTGTTCTTTAATTTACATTTAAAAGGTAAATTCATATGTTTTTCTCAAAAATATTATTAATAAATCTAGTAGTATTTTTTTTAGTAATTATATCCAATGCTAATGAAATATCTTTGCCAATTGTAAATCCGAATGAAATTGGACTTTCAGAAAAAAGATTAAATTATATTGATAAAACTTTTAATGAGTTAGTTGAAAATAATGAAATACCAGGAGCTGTTATAGCTATATCTAGATACGGTAAAGTGGGTTACTTAAAGGCATTTGGAATGCAAGACCCTGATAAAAAAATTAAAATGTCAATAAATTCTATTTTTCGTATTTATTCTATGACTAAGCCAATAGTGAGTGTTGGAGCCATGATGCTCAATGAAAAAGGAAAAATATATTTAGATGAAAAACTAGAAAAATATATACCTGAATTTACAAATATGTATATTTCACAAGAGGTTTTTGAAAATAATATAAGTAAAGAAGCTATTATAGAAGCTAATAGAAAGATAAAGATTCATGACTTGTTGAGACATACATCTGGTTTCACATATGGGATTTTTGGAGACTCTTATGCAAAGAGAAGATTAAGAAATTCAGTATTAGGAAAAAGACCTTTGCCGGCAACTATGACATCTAATGATTTTGTTAAAGAATTATCAAAATATCCATTAGCATATAACCCAGGTGAAAGTTGGGAGTACGGAAGATCTACAGATGTATTAGGAAGAGTTATTGAGATAGCAAGTAAGGTTTCTTTAGAGACTTATTTAAATGAAAATATATTTTCTACTCTAAATATGAAAGACACTGGTTTTTATGTCAAAAGAAAAAACTTTAGTAGAATAGCGGAGCCTTTTAAGGAAAAAGAACCTAATTTAATTGATATAACTAAAAAGCCTTTATTTTTTAAGGGTGGTCATGGATTAGTATCTACAGTATCAGATTATCTTAATTTTTGTTATATGTTGTTGAATGGTGGAAGATTTGAGGATAAACAAGTACTTTCAAAAAAAACAGTAGAATTTATGACTGCAAATCATTTAGACAATAAAATTAGAAGAAGCACTTCTCGTATTCCAGGTAACGGCTATGGATTCGGACTTGGTTTTGCTGTAAGAGAACACGATGGGGTATCCACATGGCCTGGTTCTAAGGGTGATTTTTATTGGTTAGGCTATGGTGGCACCTATTTTTGGATAGATCCAAAAGAAGAACTGATTGCTATTTCAATGACACAATCTGTAACTAAAAGAGACAAAATTAATAGATTGATGAGAAATTTAGTTTATCAATCAATCAATAAATAAAATTTTTGTGTATAGAACATTACGAATAAAAGACAAAGTAATTACTTGGAAAAGCAAAAGAGGTAAACCTAAAAAGCCTAGTTAACTTTACCAGTGTTCAATATCAGGTCTAATTTCTACATCAAATGACCAAGCAGACCTTTTTTGGTGAGCTATATGAAAAATTTCATCTGCTATATCTTCAGGCTGTGTAAATATAATGTCTGGTTGATTGATTTGTTTTTTTATTCTATTCCTAGTCCATGGAGTGTTAATAGATGCGTCTACCGTTAGGTAAGCAACATGAATACCCTTAGGGCCAAAATCTTTTGCCAAAGACTGAGCTAGAATTCTTTGCGCAGCTTTTGTAGGAGCAAAATATGGGGTATTTGCTACTCCTCTTTTTGCCGCAGTATTTCCTGTAACAATAATTACTCCTTTTTTAGATTCTACCATATTAGGTATAAAAGCATGAACTAAATACATTAAAGAAGTTGTATTAATTCTAAAATTTTCTTCTAACCATTCGGGCTTTCCTTCAAGAAGCTTTTCAAAGTTTCCTTTAACAGCATTATGTATTAATATTTGAGGATGGCCCATTTCTTTTTTAATTCTTTCGC
>NHEU02000072.1 GCA_002171495.2 Alphaproteobacteria bacterium TMED93 | reverse complement strand
ATGTTACTTAGAGAAATAATAGATTGTGAAAGTACTTATAATCAAACTCCAGAGGGAAAAGCTAATGTTAAAACCGCTGAAAACGCTCTTATGGCCACTTCTGGAAAAGAGACTATGTTTCAAGACTTTTCTCAAATAGATAACTTATCAACCTTAAATACTAATAATCAGGAAAAAAATAAAAAAGACTCTGAAGAGTCTTTAAATAAAGAAGAAAAAATTGAAAAAAGCAATGAAGAAGAAACTGAAACTGAAGAACAGGATGAAGGTTTTTTATCTTTATCTCATCTAGAAGAAATAATTAGACCTACGATAGACAAAGAATTTAAAAGAGTAAAACAAATAAGTAATAGTTTTTCAAGAGTAAACAAATATAAGTTNGATAAAGCAGTNANTGGAATNNAANTAAAAGGTAATGTTTTTAAAAAAGAAGTAGAGCTTGTAAAAGAATTAATAGATATCTTTACAAGAATTATACTTAATAATAATGCAATAGAGTACTTAATTGATATAGTTTATGGAAAGAACAGAAGGGTATTATCTTTAGAAACTCAATTATTAAAACTCTCTAGAAAAAGAAATGTTGATATNAAAGTTTTTAAAGAGGCTTTAGTAGGAAGAGAAAATGAAAAAAACTGGTTTAGAAAAGTTTCATATCTTAAAGATAAAAATTGGAAAAATTTCTTAGTAAAAGATAAAGAAAAAATAAAAGAATTCGTAATAAATTTTAATTTAGTTTCAGATGACATGGGTATACCTGTTTCAGAAATAAAATTAATTGCAGATAGAATTCAAAGAGGAGAAAGAGAATGTAATAGAGCAAAGCAAGAAATGATTGAGGCAAATCTGAGATTAGTTATCTCAATTGCCAAAAAATATACCAACAGNGGCTTACAATTTTTAGATCTTATTCAAGAAGGTAATATTGGTTTAATGAAAGCTGTTGATAANTTTGAGTATAGAAGAGGTTATAAATTTTCAACATATGCTACATGGTGGATTNGACAAGCTATTACAAGGTCNATTGCTGATCAGGCAAGAACAATNAGAATTCCNGTTCATATGATAGAAACNATAAATAAGTTAGTTAGAACTTCTAGACAAATACTTCATGAAACNGGAAGGGAGCCTTCTCCGGAAGAATTAGGAAAACATCTTGAGATGCCAATAGATAAAGTAAGAAAAGTAATGAAGATTGCTAAAGAGCCAGTTAGCCTTGAAACTCCTATAGGCGATGAGGACGATACTAATTTAGGAGATTTTATTCAAGATATTAATGCTATTATACCTCTTGATGCAGCTATTAATACAAATCTAAGAGAAGCCACAACTAAGATATTATCCTCTCTTACAGCTAGAGAGGAAAGGGTATTAAGAATGAGGTTTGGTATAGGAATGAATAGTGATCATACTTTAGAAGAAGTAGGACAGCAATTTTCAGTAACTAGAGAAAGAATTAGACAAATTGAGGCAAAAGCATTAAGAAAACTTAAACATCCTTCTAGGTCAAAAAAACTTAGAAGTTTTCTTGATAATTAAACAAGGGCCTGTAGCTCAGTTGGTTAGAGCAAACCGCTCATAACGGTTTGGTCGTAGGTTCGAGTCCTACCGGGCCCACCAAAANAATATCAGTTTAAACTGAATTTTATTTTACTCTATTATTCAAACTTAAAAATTAAATACATTTATTAATAAATTATGTTATAATGAAGTAAATAGGGGGAGTTTTTATGTTTGGTTTAGAAGCTAAAGTTATTTGGCTACTAGTGTTTGTAGCACTTTATTGGTCATATTGTATTTTCTGGGGAATAAAAGGAGCAAGGCAGTCTAAAACTGCAGGTGACTATTTTATTGCTGGAAGATCTATTTCTATATGGGTATTTGTACTTGCTGCAACAGCAACATCTTTTTCTGGATGGACCTTTATGGGGCATCCTGGACTGATTTATAGGGATGGGTTCCCTTATGCTTATGCTTCATTTTACGCTATAACCATACCTTTTACCGGCGTTTTATTCTTAAAAAGACAATGGATGCTTGGAAAAAAATTTGGTTTTGTAACGCCAGGAGAAATGTTTGCTGAATATTTCAAATCAGATACTATTAGACTTTTAATAGTGCTTGTAGCTTTAGTATTTTCTGTTCCTTATTTAGGAATACAACTAAGAGCTTCAGGATTCTTGTTTAATGTTTTAACAGATGGAATGTTAGGAGTTAATGTAGGAATGATTCTGCTATCTTTAGTAGTTGTAATTTATGTTGCTTCTGGAGGTTTAAGAGCAGTAGCTTACGTTGATACCATGCAATGTGTTTTATTAGCTGGTGGAATTATTGCATTGGGCATAATTTCATTCTATTACATAGGAGGTATTACAAATTTAACTGAAGGTATTGTTTCTTTAACACAAAGCGATACTAAATTAACTAAGGAAGGCTACAGTCATTATGTAGCTATACCAGGAATGATACAGTTTGTAGATGCAGGTTCTAAAGCAGTTGGAGGGCCCTGGACAGGAATAATGATATTAACCTATATGTTTGCACTTATGGGAATACAATCTGCTCCAGCATTTACAATGTGGGCTTTTTCAAATCAAAGTCCTAAACCATTTGCACCGCAACAGGTTTGGGCATCAGCATTCGGAATAGGAGCTATTTTATTTTTTTTTACAGCTATCCAAGGAATAGGATCGCATTTTCTAGGAGCTAATCTTGATATGGTGACTAATAGCCCGGAAGTAGTAAATAACGTTATAGGTCCGAACTTAGGGGGTAAAGACCTAATGGAAACAGCTAGTAAACAAGGAGGGCTTGTACCGCAACTTATAAATCTAATGGGTGATTCTGCTCCTTGGTTAGTGGGACTTTTATCAGTTTGTGCACTAGCTGCTATGCAGTCTACGGGTGCAGCATATATGTCAACAGCTGGAGGTATGATTACAAGAGACATAGTAAAAAGATATTTATTACCTAATGCTAGCGATAATCAACAAAAACTATTTGGAAGATTATTTGTTATAATTATAGTTGCACTTGCATTATTGGTAGCAGCTACAGCCACTGATGCACTTGTTTTATTAGGAGGTTTAGCTGTAGCATATGGTTTTCAGATGTGGCCGGCGCTTATTGCAATATGCTTTTGGCCTTGGCTTACTAGGTTAGGTATTACTTTGGGTCTTATTGCGGGACTTATTGCCGTTACTTGCACAGAGTCCATAGGGCAATCTCTAGGAATAACTGGTTGGGGAAGATGGCCACTTACTATACATTCAGCTGGTTGGGGAATTTTCTTTAATTTAGGAACAGCAATATTAGTTTCATTTTTTACACAAAATCAAAATGATTATAATCATAAAATGAAATACCATAACTTTTTAAAAGAGTATGCTGGATTGCCATCAGAAAAAAAGAATTTAGTTCCTATTGCTTGGATTATAACTTTATTGTGGTTTTTCTTTGGAATTGGTCCAGGTGCTGTTATAGGTAACTGGATTTTTGGAGACCCAACAAATCCTACTACTTGGATATTTGGTATTCCATCTATATGGGCATGGCAGATATTATTTTGGGTTATAGGTGTTTATATGATGTGGATGCTTGCCTATAAAATGGAGTTGTCCACTCCATCAAAGAAAGAGATTTAAACTTAAATTTTTAAGATGCTGTCAGACATAACTGTTAAGATTATTTTGGCAGCATTTCTTTTTTTATGCCTTGTATATCCAGTTTATAAATTTATATTTATTATTTCTGCAAGAAGAAATACTCTTAAAGAATTTAATCTAAAAAAAAAAAATATAAAAAGAAAATCTATAATTTATGCTGTTATAATTACTATGCTTTTTTCTGTTATATATAGTATAAAGTTTTTTTAATTATGAAATTGAATTACAAGTTATTAAAAGTAATTGCTATCACTTTTGGTGTTTTTACATTTGCTTGGATGTTATCAGATTATTTTGATAATAAAAAAAATATTAATATTAATTATAATAAAGCTAATCAGGCTTTTTTAAAAAAAAAGTATAAAGAGGCTTATAACTTTTATGAATTAGCATTAAAAGATGATCCAGAGAATCTTTATTTTCTTGAAGGAAAAGCAAGAACATTATTTCGTATGAATGATTTTGAAAAGTCAGAAAAAATTTTTCTAGAAGTTATTCAAAAAAATAATAACTTTGTAGCAGCTATAGCAAATTTAGGGATCTTATATGATACTCAAGGAAATTATGAAATGGCAATAAAGTATTATGAACTAGCTTTTAGAAAGGATAGAAAAGTAACAGCAGGTATTTCTTGGTTTAAAAGGTTTCTAAAAAATATCCACTTCAAACCTTCAAGTGTAGAAGAGAGACTAATTTATCTTAAAAATAACTTTAATTTAGAGTCTAGAGACTTAAATTTACAAAATATAGAAATAGATAAATTACAACCCGATTTTCAAATGTAGCTAATTAATAATTTCCGTAAATAATACTCTTAGACAAAAAAGAAGAGATATTGCTCCAAAAAGAAGCCTAACAAAATCTTTATTTCCGTTTTCATCTCTAAAAGAAAGACCATGCCAAGCTATAAATGCCGTGATTAATACAAATAAAACATTCATGAACTTTTAGATGATAATTTAATTATCGTTTTTTGTTTATTAGCTAGTTTTAACTTATTAAATCCTCTTATTAGTTTTTGAAACTCTACGTGCCAATTAATTTCAGCATTTAAGTGCATAAAAACAGAACCTAATCCTATTGCTGCTCTGTCTACTAAAACAAATTCTCTTGGTGGTTTTACTCCTCCAAATTTTTTTAGTTTTTTTCTAACTTTTCCAAGTATTTCTTTTCCAACAGTAGACGTATTATGTTCTTGAATCTTTCTAGTTTTATTTTCTAATAAAGGTCCATAAAGGTATAAAGCCCATATATTTAAAGTTTCAATAAGCTCATTATTTAACTTAGTAAAACCCCAACTCTTATAAGCCTGTGCAGCTAAGGTATTATTTTTACTTTTTAAGGCAAAATAAAGTTTTATTACAGCCTCTACAAAATCTGGTTTGAAAACTCTTATACATCCATAATCTAACAAATTTATTTTTTTTCCATTATCGGCAATAGTATAATTACCAGGATGTGGATCACCATGAATTATTCCATATTTGTAAAAAGGTATATACCAAGCTTTAAATAAATTAAGAGCAATATTATTTCTTACATCCCCTTTAGCTTTATAGAAACTATCCAATGTTTTTCCTTCTAACCATGACATTGTGATAAGCTTCGAAGTAGATAATTTCGGGTAAGTAGTAGGAACTTTAATTGCATTATTTTTAATAAACATGTTTTTATAATAATTAATATTTTTAGTTTCTTTATTATAGTTAACTTCTTCTATTAATCTTTCAGTTAGTTCATTAAAAATATCATCTGTTAATATAGAATTATCAATTTGTTTATAGATTTTAAGAATTAATTTTAGTTGCTTTAAGTCGGCTTTTATTGCTGCTTCCATATCAGGGTATTGTAGTTTACAAGCAACAATCTTTCTTTCTTCATTTAAAACGGCCTTGTGAACTTGTCCAAGAGAGGCTGCTTTATTGGCGGTCTTTTGAAATTCTTTGAAATTATTTTCCCAGTTATATCCTAATTCATTTTTCATTCTCCTTTTAACAAACAACCAGTTCATAGAAGGTGCCTCAGCTTGTAATTTTGATAGTTGTTGAGCATATTCTTTAGGAAGAGCATCTGGAATAGTTGATAATATTTGAGCAACTTTCATGATTGGACCTTTNAGATTTCCTAAAAGNTNNNTTAATTCTNCAGGAATATTTTTATTTGAAATACCTAACAGGCTTTTAGTTGCTGTTTTTGCAATAAATCCACCAACATTAGTTCCTACTTTAAAAATTCTTTTAGTTTCTTTTACCACNAATTNTACATACANGNTTTATTTGTTAATNCANAANGTTTATTCTGCNGCAATTTTTGAACNTTTTTTATGACCACTTTTTTTAAATATATTTAATCTCTGCTTTAATTCATTTTCAAATAGATTAAAATTCTTAAGTTTAACATGACCATATCCTCTTACCAAAGAAAATGATTGAATAACTTGAACTGCATCATAATAATTATTTTTATTTAGTTTATTATTAAGAAAGTCTAAAGTTTTAAAAAAATCTTTTATAAGATTTCTCTCTAATTTTCTTTCATGTGTATATGAAAATGGGTCGAAAATAGTATTTCTGATAAATTTAAGTTTTTTTAAAATCTTAAATAAAAATAAAATTTTTGATGTAACTCTTATTTTTTTTGGAGATTTAGTAATTTTATCCTTTAAACCTAAAAAAGGAGGCGACAGATGTAAATAAACTTTATCAAAGCTTTCAAAGTTATTTTTTAGTTCTTTATGAAACCTTCCATCAGTAAAAAGGCGTGCTACTTCATATTCATCTTTATAAGCCATAGTTTTATAAAGACTATTTGCAACACTTTCAATAAAAGAATTATCTTTAATTTTTAGTTTCTGTAATTTTTTTTTTGTAACTATAATTTTTTTTAAATAAGTATTAGCATATTTTTTATTTTGATAGTTTTTTAATTCTTGGTATTTAAAATTTATTAATTCATCAACATTAAGCTTTTTTTTAACATTATATTTCATATCTAATTTATTAAGCAAAAAGTTTATATCATGTGCAGCTATTCTTCCCCAGTTGAAAGCATNAATATTTTCAGTAACTTTAATATTGTTTAACTCTAAAGCTTTAATAAAAGATTTATAAGTAATTGGAATTAGTCCTTTTTGAAGGGCAAAACCTACTTGAAAAATATTGCTGTAGATATTATTTCCAAAAATACTTTCTGATATTTCTGAAGTATTTAAAAACTCAGCATTAGAAGAGTTATTTTGTATTAATTTTTTATTAAGTGAATTATTTGAGATAAAGTCAGGGTTCAAAACAAATTGAGACAATGGTGTCTCTTTATCATTAATTACAGAAAAAGTATTTTTAATACTAATTAAATCACGCACTTCTTTGCTTGCAGAAACAATTAAGTCTGTACCAAGTAATATNTTACAAGAAGCTTCATTAATAAGTGGAGAGAAAATTTTATTTTTTTCTTCTGCTATTTTTATATGAGAAATAACTGCTCCTCCTTTTTGGGCAAGACCAATTTGATCTAAAACTGTAACTTCTTTATTCTCAATATGTGCTGCCATACCTATTAAAGCTCCAATTGTTACAACACCTGTTCCTCCAATTCCAGTAACTATAATATTGTATTCATTTTTTAATTTAAGTTCTTTAGGAGAGGGCAGTGAAGAAAGTTTAGATTGAATATTATCTTTTAAAGCTTCTTTTGTACTAATTTTTGCATTTTCTACTGTTATAAAAGATGGGCAAAATCCCTCTACACAACTAAAATCTTTATTACAGGTAGACTGATTTATTTTTCTTTTTGTACCAAATTTTGTGAATAATGGTTCTACTGATACACAGTTTGACTGGGTCGAACAATCNCCACATCCCTCACAAACAAGATGGTTTATAAAAATCTTTTTATTAGGATCTTCTATTAAGCCCCTTTTTCTNTTTCTTCTTTTTTCTGTTGCACATCCTTGATCATAAATTAAAGCNGTAACNCCTTCAATTTTTCTCANTTNTTTTTGAACCACATCTAATTCTTTTCTATGATGAAAACTTGTTATTGAAGAAAAGTAACTTTTATTTTCATATTTATTTAAATCATCGGTAACTAAGGCAATCTTTAAAACACCTTCTCCAAAAAGNTGATGAGAAATACGCTCTGGAGTAGGCATTCCATCTATNGGTTGTCCTCCTGTCATTGCTACAGCATTGTTATACAATATTTTATAAGTTATATTGACATTTGAGGCTACTGCAGCCCTAATTGCTAATAATCCTGAGTGATTATACGTTCCATCACCAATATTTTGAAAAATGTGGTTATCTTCTACAAAAGAAGACATACCTATCCAATTGGCACCCTCAGCGCCCATATGAGTATATAATGATGTATTTCTATTCATCCATTGAGACATGAAATGACATCCTATGCCTGCCATAGCTTTGCTGTCTTCAGGGATTTTTGTTGATGTATTATGTGGGCACCCGGAACAAAAATAAGGAGTCCTTGGAACATAGTTTTTATCAGAAATCTTATTATTTTTTTTTATATTTACTTTGTTTGTAGAAATATCCGTATCACAAGTTTTGAAAACTCTTGACTCAATTACTTTTTGTAAGTCCGATTTTGATAACTGATAATTTTCATTTATTAGTTTTTCATAATTTTCATCATATTTTCCTACAATTCTTTTCGGCTTATTTTTAAAATTGTATAGATGGTTTCTAACATGATTTTCTAAAAAAGCTCTTTTTTCTTCTATTATAAGAACTTCATCCAGTCCAGCAGAGAAACTTTCTATTTTTTTTGTATCCAATGGCCAGGACATACCTATCTTGAGTAAATGTATTCCTAAATCTTTAGCAACTTTTTCTGTAACTCCTAAAATGGACAATGTATCAAGGGTATCAGAAAAAGCTTTTCCAGTTGCAATAATTCCTATTTTTTTCTTTTTTGGATTCCACAAGTGTTTATTTATATTGTTTAGATGTGCAAAATCTACAGCAGCAGGTATTTTATCTCTAAACATTCTTGCTTCTTGTTCCAAAATATCATCGTTAGCCTTTATATGTACGCCATATCTAGATATATTTTTTGGAAAAATAAAATTAAATTTATTAAGATCTATATTAATAGATGCTGAACTATCCATATTAGCTGTAATGCATTTCATAGAAACCCACAAACCAGAATGCCTAGAAAGCGACCAAGCAAAAATTCCGTAATTAAAAAGGTCTTCTAAATTGGAAGGATTTAGAATTGGGATTTGAGCATCTAACATCGCAAATTCGCTTTGATGTGCAATTGTTGAAGATTTTGATATATGATCATCACCAAGCAAAACTAATACGCCTCCATTTGGGGAAGTGCCAGCAGAATTACCATGTTTAAAAGCATCTCCAGACCTATCTACTCCAGGTCCTTTACCATACCAAATTGAAAAAACTCCATCATTTGTAGCTTTTGACATCAGATTAGGTTGTTGGGTTCCCCAGACTGCTGTAGCAGCTAAATCTTCATTTAATCCTGGTGAAAAAATTATAGAGTTTTTCTTAAGATAATCTTTAGCTTCCCATAAAGCCTTATCATAAATTCCCAGTGGAGACCCTCTATATCCTGAGATGAAACCTGAAGTATTTAGATTTAAATTTTCATCTAATATTTTTTGTACTAAAGGTAGNTTTACTAAAACCTGAGACCCGGTAACAAAAACTTTACCTTGATTTTTTATGTACTTATCTTCTAATGTAATTTGCATAATAAAATAATGTTTNAAATAAGACTATAACTNTTAATATAAGNNNATTATAACAAAANAGTATATTTTTNAAAATAAAAATGAAAATTTTNATAACAGGAGTAGCTGGGTTTATTGGAAGCAAATTAGCAAAAAACTTTCTTGATGCTAATTATAATATNTATGGNATTGATAATTTAAATGATTACTATGATNTAAAATTAAAACTCTACAGANTAAATAATCTAAAAAAGTATAAAAAGTTNCAATTTATTAAGGTAGANATATCAAACACTNTNAAATTAAAAAGNTATTTAAAAGATAAAAAAATAGATATTATTTGTCATCTAGCTGCACAAGCTGGAGTAAGATACTCTTTGATTAATCCTAGAGTTTATGCTCANTCAAATATAAATGGTTTTTTGGAAATTTTAGAATATTGTAGGTTTAACCCCAAAACAAAGTTAGTGTACGCATCGTCTAGTTCAGTTTATGGAGGTAATAAAAAGATACCTTTTTCTGTTGCTGATGATGTTTCCTACCCTGTATCTTTGTATGCTGCAACTAAAAGNGCAAATGAGCTAATGGCAGAAAGTTATAGTAAGTTATTTTCTNTAAAAATTATNGGTTTNAGATTTTTTACAGTTTATGGCCCATGGGGAAGACCTGATATGGCAATTTGGCAATTTACTGATGCAATTTCTCAAAACAGGCCTATTAATCTTTTTCATAAAGGAATTTTAAAGAGAGACTTTACTTATGTAGATGATATAGTTGAAGGAATAAAATCTGCAATATTCTATAAAAATAANTCTAAAATNGCTTATCACAAAATATTCAACTTAGGAAATAATAAGCCAATATCTGTAAATAAAATAGTTACGCTCTTAGAAAAGCTATTAAATAAAAAAGCAAAAAAGAAGTTTATGCCTATGCAGTTAGGAGATGTTAAAAATACTTTTGCAAATATTGACGAAAGTAAAAAATATTTGGGTTTTAATCCTTCAACAAANATTGAGAAGGGATTAGAAAGTTTTGTAAATTGGTTTAAAANCTACAATAAATGATTATTTTTGATATTTTTCTTTCCATTCAGCATAGGGCATGGAATATACTATTTCTTTTGCNTTTTCATAGTCTATNTCATCACCTNGCTCCTTTGAAGATTCTACGTACCACTTAGATATACAGTTTCTGCAAAACCCTGCTAGGTTCATTAAATCAATATTTTGAAGACTTCTATTATCTTGTAAATGTTTTATTATTTTTCTAAAAGTAGCCGCTTCGATTTTTTGTTTTAATTCACTTTCTGACATACCTAGCCTTGTTTTGCCTTAAGTCTAGGATTTTTTTTATTAATTACTAATAATTTACCTTTTCTTCTTATAAGTCTACAGTCTTTATCTCTATTTTTTGCACTTTTTAATGAGGCTAAAACTTTCATTTGAAACTCCTTAGAAATTTTTTATATAATGTTTAATATAAATTGTCAAAATAAATAAATGATTAAAATAAAAAAATTACATCACAGTGCCTACAGATGCAAAGACACTTATCAAACAAAAAAATTTTATGTTAATTTCTTAGGTTTAAAACTTACTAAAGCATTTATTATTGATGCTACTAAAACCAATAGAAAAACAAAAGTTTTACATTCCTTCTATAGTTTAAATGATGGTTCAGCCATTGCTTTTTTTGAAGACCCTAGCAGCCCTTTCAAATTTATCAAACAAAGAGATTTTGATCTTCATATTGCATTTGAAGTTAATTTCAAAGATCTAANAAGTTTTTTTGAGAAGGGAAANAAATTAGGAATAGAAACTAGAGGAATTAGTGACCATGGTTTTATAAAGTCTATTTATTTTAGAGATCCTAATGGTTATATAATTGAATTAACTACCCCTTCAATTAAAAGTCCAAAGCAATCTGAAAGGGATCTTAAAAAAGTTTTAGAAGAGTGGGACTCTACTAAACCCAGTAAAGTATATTAAAGCTTATCCCATTTTAGAATAGTGTTTTTCTGCATTGCAAAATTATTTTCAATCTGCTCTCCTATTCTTAGGCATTGGTTCCACTTTGCCAATCTTTCAGATCTAGAAAATGAACCTACCTTAATTTGATTGGTTTGCCATCCAATACTTAAATCAGCAATAGTAACATCCTCAGTTTCTCCAGATCTAGCAGAAATTACTTCTACTAACCCTAAATCTCTTGAAAGCGTCAAAGCATCAAGTGTTTCTGAAATAGTTCCTATTTGATTTGGTTTAATTAGTACAGAGTTGATTGTTTTTTTATTTACTGCTTCAGAAATTAATTTTTTATTAGTAACTACTAAGTCATCACCGATTATTTGAACGTATTTAGGTACTTTATTAAATAACTTTTGATAGTATAAAATATCCTCTTCTGAAAAAGGATCTTCAATTGAAATTATAGGATACTTCTTTATCCATTTAATGAAAGTATCTAATAATTGGTCTGCAGTAATCATCTTTTTTTTATTTAAATTATATAAAGATTGGTTATAAAAATTATTAGCAGCTATATCTAANGCAATAGACACATCCTTCAATAATTTAAACCCAGACTTTTCTATTATTTTTGTTAAAAAAATTAATATNTCTTCGTTTTTATTNAAACAAGGCCAGTATCCACCTTCATCAGCAAATCCTTTTAGTAAGTTTTCTTTCTTTAATTCCTCATGNGTATTTTTAAAAATAGTAAATACCCACTCCATAGCTTCTGTAAAATTCCTTGCTCCATTAGGNATGATTAAAAAGTCTTGAATAGAAATTTGGTTGTTAGCATGGGCACCACCTCCAAAGATTTGAACTTGGGGTATAGGAAGCATTAAAGCATTGTTTGATAAATTNAAATATTCCCAAAGTTCTTTATTTTTAAATTTAGCGGCAGCTTTAATAGTTGCCATAGAGACAGCAGTAGTTGTATTANCACCTAAAACACGCTTATTTTTTGTACCATCTATTTCTAATAATATATTGTCTAGTTTATTTTGGTCTAATACTGATTGCCCAACAAAACCGTTATTAATTTTATTTTTAATATCAACTATATTTTTATCTACACTTAAGCCTAAAAACTTTTTTTTATTATCTCTTTTTTCTACTGCTTCATTTTTTCCTTTAGAAGCACCTGAGGGCGCAATTGCTCTTCCTATATTGCCATTATTCAAATAAACTTCTGCCTCAATTGTTGGAATTCCTCTACTATCGAATACCATTCTCCCATCTACTTTTTTAATATTATGTTTTGACAACTTTTTCCCATTCTTTATAAAAATTATTTAAATTTTTTGATTTATTGAATAATAGGTTTTTTGCTAAACTTCTTGCTAAAGTTTTGTGCTGCTTTTTGAAATATTCAACAGGAGACTTTCCATCTACTCTAGCTAAAATTAAAAGTGCCTGTAATGTAATAAATTTTGAAATAAAATTACTATTATTTACTACAGAAAAGNTTGCTAAATAGGTTTTTAAAAAATGATTACTTAAATTTAAATAACTTTTAAAAACTTTTCTATTAAAGATACTTTTTAATATAATGTGATTATTAAAAAATGCTATGTCAAAAGCTGGATTACCCCAACATGCTGTTTCAGCGTCTAAAATAACGGGATAATTTTTTCCTAATAATATATTTTTTGGACTAAAGTCCCCGTGTATAACTGTACTTTTATTTTTGGTAAGAAAATTTATTGTCTTTTTATAACTTTCATAAAATTCTGGATAAAATTTTGATGTAAATATTAAATATGGTTCTATTCTAATATCATAAAATGTTTTGTCATTAAGAAAAATTTTTTCATATTTTTTTTTTTTATAAAATGACTTATGAACAAGACTTAATAAATTTCCTATTCTTTTTCCATCTTTAAAGGAAACTGATTTTTCTAATAGTTTTTTTTTCCAAACTATAAATTTTTTATTATCAAACCATTCCATAGCTAATATAAAGTTTTTACTGTCATGGCCTAATATTTTAGGAAAAGAATAGGGCTGAATAGCTTGACAATGTGTAAAATACTTTACTTCGTAGTTATTCCTATCAATAGGAGCGTACCAATCTTCTTTTACAGTAAGCTTTGCTAAGGCTCTCTTTATGCAGTACTGTTTGTTGGTTGTTTTAACATACCAAATATCAGAAGACACACCGTCTGTAATTTTTTTTGAAATATATTTTTGGTTTGAAGATAATAAACCAAAATCAATAGATGCTTTATATATTTCTTGAGGAAGTTTATTTGTTTTCAATTAGTAACACCGGATCTTTATCTATAGGCTTCATAGGACCAGAAATTATTGCTCCTACTTCAACGACAATTGTATTNTAAGATAAAGANCCNTTTACTTTTCCTCCCTTACANACNTGNAGTTCTCTAACTTCACCGTTTCCNGTAAATTCACCGTATATTTCTAAAGTATCACAATTTAAATTACCATCTATTTTTCCTTTTGGGCCAATTTTTATATATTTACCTTTAATATTTCCTTTTATATATCCATGAACATCAAGAGTGCACTCAGATATAAATACACTACCTTTTTCTACTAATAATTTTGCTTCATGAGCTATGCTGGAAATGCCGTTATTTAGCTTTTTTAATTTCATCTCTTTTTTATATCACTATTAAATCTTTAAATCGATGCTTTTTTTTATTGTTATAAAGTATTATTTAATATAGAAAATACTATATGTTTAAAAGTTTTAAAAATTGCAATAATACAGAAGATTTTAGAAAATTAGCAAAAATGAGATTGCCTAGCCCAATTTTTCATTACATTGATGGGGCAGCAGATGATGAAATAACTCTCAAAAGAAATACAGAATCTTATGAAAGCTGTGATTTAGTACCTAATGTTTTAGCAGGTGTNCAGGATATAGATATGTCAGTAGAAGTGATGGGAAAAAAAATTGATTTACCAATATTTTGCTCTCCNACTGCNTTNCAAAGACTTTTTCATCACGACGGAGANTTAGCTGTTGGAAAAGCAGCACAAAAATTTAATACTTTTTTTGGAGTTTCATCTTTAGGTACATTTAGTTTAAAAGAAATATCTGAAAATGTAAAAACGCCAAAAATATTTCAATTCTACTTCCATAAAGATAGAGGGTTGAATGATAGTATGGTTCAAAAATGTAAAGAGGCAAACTTTGATGCTATTGCTCTTACGGTTGATACTATAACGGGAGGAAATAGAGAACGTGATTTACAAACAGGCTTTACATCACCTCCAAAGTTAACATTGTCCAGTTTATTTAGTTTCGCATTTCATCCAATGTGGGCTATTAATTATTTTACTCACAAAAAATTTGAATTAGCNCAACTNAAAGATTATATAAANGAAGGAAGTAATTTGGCTATTTCTGTNGGAGACTACTTCTCTTCTATGCTAGATCAAAATATGAANTGGGCTGATGCTGAAAAACTAAGAGCAAAATGGGGAGGACATTTTTGTTTAAAGGGTATCATGAGTGTAGATGATGCAAAAAAAGCTGTAGATATTGGAGCGACTGCAATAATGGTTTCAAACCATGGAGGAAGACAACTAGATGGTTCAAGATCTCCATTTGATCAACTAGCTGAAATAGTCGATGCTGTAGGTGATAAGATAGACGTAATATGTGATGGAGGNATTAGAAGAGGAACTCATGTTTTAAAGGCACTTTCTGTGGGGGCTAAAGCATGTTCAGGAGGAAGGTTTTATCTTTATGCATTAGCAGCGGCTGGTCAACCTGGTGTTGAAAGAGCTATAAACAATATGAGGAATGAGATAGAAAGAGACATGAAGCTTATGGGGTGCAAAAAAGTTTCTGATCTTAGTCAAAAAAATATAAAATTTAGATAATTTAATCGTGATATTTATTACAATTGTCCTCNCGTTTAAAAAATTCTAAACAATATTTTTTTGTTAAAGGCTTATTCTTTATTTCATTTTCTATAAATTTTGCTAAGGACTTTATTTCATTGCTATTAAGTAACTTTGAGCCTTTTAATGTAATTTCTTCTAATTCTTTAACAGGTTTTTTAGAATACATACAATCATCACTATTTAAAGCATTGCGAGAAAAATAAGGCATATTAGTTCCAGGTCTTCCACACTCTATTATTTTTAGTAACTCTTTATAGGATAAATCAGTTGTTCTCAGAGAAGCCGCAGCACCTCCATGGGAATTACCACCCNCAGCATGCCAAAAATGACAGCTACTACAATTAGCTTTTTTATAAATAGAAATACNTTTTTTAAAAGAAGTTTCAGTTTTTTTATTATTAGAACTAAGAGAAAAGTTTTCTATAAAAAATATGCTTAATAAATAGAATATAATTATAAGCAAAATTTTTTTTATATCCTGTTTCAGTAAAAGTAGTAAAACCATGAATTAGTAATATATTATATCATTATGAATATTCAACCTAATGAACAGCAAATAAATTTATTAATAAATAAATTAATTAACTTTAAAATTACCAATTATCACAAAGATAGAAACTATGTTTATTTTGAAGCAGATCGTTTTAAAAATGTTTCAGGTTTATCTGCTTTTATTAGTCGAGGACTTTTAAAAGAACAAACTCTTTTAAAAAAAATAATTAGTTCAGGTAATTTAAATGAAAAGTTTATACAGGAAATATTTTGGAGAGTCTATTGGCAAGGATGGCTAGAAAATTACTCTAATACATGGGATAAATATAAAAAAACCATTAGCTNTATAGAAAATAAAGAGCTAAATNATATTTGTAATTACCATGATGCAATAAATGCTTCTACTTCTATAGAACCCTTCAATGAATGGGTTACTATTCTTAAACAGGATGGTTATTTACACAATCATGTAAGAATGTGGTTTGCTAGTATTTGGATACATTATTTAGAACTTCCTTGGCATTTAGGTTGTAAGTTTTTTTATGAAAATTTACTTGATGCTGATGTAGCTTCAAATCTTCTTTCATGGCGTTGGGTAGCTGGATTACAGACTTATGGGAAAAAATATTTAGCTACAGAGGAGAATATAAATAAGTATACTAATAACCGTTATTTGGGCTTTAAGCTNCCAAAAGTAAAAAATATTTCCATTAAAAACGAAGATAAAGTTTTAAATTACATAAAAACATCAAAAATAGAAGATACAAACAAAGATTGTGCGTTTTTTCTAATGGAGAATAACTTAAACTTAGATTTGTTAAAAAACTTAAATGAAAAAGTTAAAGTTTTAATTTTAATTAAATTTAATTTAAAAATAATTAATAAAAATCAAATAGTATTGAATTTTCAAAAAAAGCTTTATAAAAACTTTGTTCAAAAAAATATCCAAGAGAATTATAAATATTATGAATTTGAGTTACCAAAGGATAACTCAAAGTTAATTTTTTTTTTAAAAAGCAAGGGTATTAAAAATATTATATATAACTATGTTAGAGTTGGTTATGAAAAAGATATTCTTAATAATTTAATATTGAGTTTAGATGATAGTTTTGTAATAAAAAGTATTTTAGATGATTTCTACACAGAGTCTTGGAAATACTGTAATAAAGGNTTTTTTAAATTTAAAGAAAAAATACCGATGCTTTTGAATAAATATTTTTAGCTATTATGGAAACCATTTTTCTGAATGTAGTCAATAATTTCATAATCTGCTTGCAGCCAATCTAACTTTTTTAAATCTTTTACATTCATTATTTTATATTTACTATGAAAGTTTAATTTGAAGCTTAAATTTTCTAGATAAGAAATATAAAAGCTTATATCCACTTCGTATTCAGTGTAATTATGTATGGTATTGTAGTATTTTTTAAAATCATAAATATTTAATTCTAATTCCTCTTTTAATTCNCTTTTTAATGCNATTATCTCNGTTTCATTATTTTCAATCTTTCCTCCAGGAAATTCATACTTTAATGAAATTTGAGGCTTATTTTTTTGATAAGGCCTTCTGAAGGCCAAAATTCTTTTATTGTAGATTAAAATTGCTGCTACTACTTTCATTAACTAAAACCTCTTTTATATCCTGACTAGAAGGACTTTGATAAACTGAAAGTTCAAACAATTCAATTGAAGCCAAAACATGATCGAAAATATCAGATTGAATATTTTCATAATCATTCCAATCTGTTGTGGAGGTAAAGGCATAAATTTCTAAAGGTAGTCCAAATTGATTTAGAGGCCTTTGTCTTACCATCAANGTCATATGTTTGTTAATATACTTATTTTTTTCCAAGTATTTCTTAACATAAGCTCTAAAACAACCAATATTTGTTAATTTCCTTTGTGTTTTTGCTTTTTCAAGAATGCTGTTGTCTTTTGATATTTGCTCTAGTTTCTCCTGAATATAATTTTTTATTAACTCTATTGAGGATATTTTTTTTAAAAGGCGGTCATCTAGAAATTTTACTGAAGAAACTTTTATTATTATANNATNNNTTAATTCTTCTTCCACCGCTTTCTTTCATGTTGCGCCAATTTTTAAAAGTAAGTTCTAAAAATTTTGCAGTAGGAAAAGTTGTTATTGAATTATCCCAAGCTTTTACCTTAACTCTATGAAGTCCAACTTCTAAAACCTCACCATCAATCTCAAGACTCTTTAATTCTATCCAATCACCTTCTTTAATTAAATTACCAGAGTATACTTGAATGCTAGCAACTAATCCCAATATAGTATCTTTGAAAACTAACAATAAAATTGCTCCTAAAGCACCAATACCTGATAAAATACCCCATGGAGAGGTGTTTAATAAATAGCAGGCAGCTAATACTACGCTTACAATAGCTATGATTAATTTCATTAACTGTAAGTAGGTATTAATAGGATAACGAACGAAAAATAAACTTTTTTTAAATGACAAACTCAGTGCTGATAAAAATTTATTTATAAGGATAGGTGAGTAAATAATTATAATAAACCCTGCTATTTTTTGTAATACTAAAAGAATATTTCCAATATTTTCATATTGTGTGACATCAATATTTTTTAGAGAAAATAGTATAATTAAGGGTGGAAAAATAAAGCTTGTAGAATAAAAAAATTTAACATTTATTAAATTTGAAAAAATTTTTTTATTTCTTTTACTTAAAGCTTTTCTTATTTTTGGTAAAACTAGTTTAATAAATATAAATGGTGCACTTATAGACAATGCAAAAACTATTAATAGATTTAAGTAATTAATAAAAAATTGTGACATTTTTTCCTTTTTTTAAGCTAGCAATTAATGGTGGGCGATACTGGGATTGAACCAGTGCCCCCCACGATGTCAACGTGGTGCTCTCCCGCTGAGCTAATCGCCCACTCTGATTAATTTACCATATTTGCATAACTATACAAATTAAATAAAATTATTGCTAAATATGCGAATAATTATTATTATCAAGATATGAAATTGTTTTTTTTAACCCTGATTACTTTATTTTTTATACAAGCATACTGCCATGCAAAATCTAAAGTTGTAAATATTTATTCTGCAAGACAGGAAGTATTAATGAGGGAATTAATAGATAACTTTGAAGTAAAAGAAAATATAAAAGTGAATATAATATTTTCTAAGGCCAATCAACTAATAAAAAAAATAGAAATGGAGGGAGAGTATACTGATGCAGATATACTTCTTACTGTTGATGTTGCAAGGTTGCTATCAGCAAAAAAGAAAGGACTTTTTAAGACAATAAACAGTAGTATTTTAAAAAATCAAATTCCATCAATTTATAGAGATAAAGATAATCAATGGTATGGAATGAACCTAAGAGCGAGAATTTTTATATATCATAAAGACAGAGTTGCTGATAAAGAGTTGAAAGGTTACTTAGGTCTAATGGACAGTAATTGGAAATCTAGATTATTAGTAAGGTCATCAAATAATGTATATAATCAGTCTCTCGTATCCGCAATGATCTACAATTATGGTAGAGAAACAACAAAAGATTTTTTAAGTAGATTTACTAAAAACTTCGCAAGAAACCCTTCAGGAGGAGATAGAGATCAGATAAGGGCGGTATTAGCAGG
Organism: Alphaproteobacteria bacterium TMED93; assembly: GCA_002171495.2. GTDB lineage: Bacteria > Pseudomonadota > Alphaproteobacteria > TMED109 > TMED109 > JAYYAX01. The sequence continues at coordinate 2,830 of NHEU02000072.1, read as the reverse complement.
AGAGGGTGATATAGCTTTGGCAAATAGCTACTATTTTATTAAAATGAAGAAAAATGATACAGAAAAAAAGTTAAACAAGATAAGAGTTCATTTTCCTTATGATGAAAAGATGAAAACTCATATAAATATAAGTGGAGCAGGAATTATCAAGTATTCTAAAAATACTGATAATGCTATTAAGTTTTTAGAGTTTTTAATAAGTGATGAAGCTCAAAAGGTTTATGCAGAAAAAAATTTTGAATATCCTATAAAAGAAGGTTTGAAAATAAGCAGTTTTTTAAAAAAATATTCAATACAAAAAAAAGACTCCTTGGACCTCAATTTAATTGCTGACAATAACAAAGAAGCATTAATGATGATGGGAAAAGCAGGATGGAGATGAAAAGCTTAGAAAAACTTTATATGCTTTGAAGTAATATTTTTTTCTTTATTTAAGATAGCTCCGTACATATAAATACCCTCTAGAACTCTCTGAACATAATTCCTTGTCTCACTAATGGGGATCAGTTCAATCCAAGTTACTTGATCAATTTCATTTTTTCTTGGATCGCCATATGTTTTTAGCCATCTCTTGACTCTGTTAGGACCTGCGTTATAAGACGCTAATGCTAAAACATAAGATCCATTAAATTTGTCTAGCATCTCTTTAAAATAAAATGTCCCCAGCTTAATATTATATGAGGGGGAAGTAGTTAAGTTTTTTCTACTATATTTATAGTTAATTTTTTTAGCTGTTACTCTTGCTGTTCTTGGCATAAGTTGCATAAGTCCTCTAGCTCCAGCTCTGCTAATGGCACCCATTTCAAAAGCACTTTCTTGTCTGGTTATAGCTAATGCTACATTTAATGGAATATAGCTATCTTTTTTATATGTTTCTAAAAGAGTTTTTTTAGGTAACGGATAGTTAAGACTAGGAAGGTATATATTTTTGTAAATTGCTTTTCTTCCAGTATAAATTGCTAACGATGTTTTATTAATTTGATTAAGAAAATTAATCAATAAGATAGTTTCTTTTGTATTTTTTAAATCCTTTATTATTTGTCTAGTAAATACTTTAAAAAGCTTTTTATGGTTAGCTTGGTTTAATATTATTAATGCTTTTATTAAAGGGTTTTTAAAAAAGCCTTTAATATCATCGTCAGAGATATTTTGACTTAAGTCTGGTATGAAAAATTTTTTACCATTTTTTTTAATAGCCAATTGACCGTAAAATGTCGAAGGAAAAGCTGCAGCCCTATCATACCAAAGACTCGCAGCAATACTATCTCCAGTAATTTCAGCAGACTTTCCTGCCCAATATGATGATCTAGCTTTTGAAATTGGGGTTCTAACATTTTCAAACATTTTAGTAAAACTTTCATATGCTGTTTTAGGATCCTTTTCAAAAGTAAGAGACAGCCAACCTATTAACCAGCTAGATTGGTAAGAAAAAGTATTTGTATTATTATTAAAATTTTTTAATAAATTTATAGAAGATTTATAATTTTTGTAACGCATCTGTTTTCTAGAATGATAATTGACTTCTTTCCACCATCTATCTGGTTTAGTTATATTTCCCTTATAACTTAATAAAAGCTCAAAAGAGCTTTTTTCTAGCTTTGCTCTCCTCCTCCACTTTATGCGTTCATAAATTAAACTTTCATAAGATAAATATTTTTTAGGAACTTTCTTAACTACATTATCAACATTTCCTCTTCTTCTAGAAAGAGTTATCTTTGCAGTTGAAAATAACTTAATATCATTATTTACTCTTTTTAATTGTCTACGAGCACTTCCCCATGTTCTATTCCAAATTAGTTCTTCTATTCTTTGGTTATGCGATACTTTAGATATTTTATTTTTAAATTTAGTAAGAATATACTTTTCTTCAGAATAGGAAAAAGTATTATTTTTCCAAGCTTCATTTAATAACCAAAATCCTTCATTTTTAAAGTTATTTTTTATTAGCATTTCTGCTAATTTTATTTTACCTATACCTGATTTTGGAGGGTTTTCCTGAAACCAGAGCATTTCAACTTTATCATTTTTTATACTAATTTTAGACTCAATTTTTTCCTTTATTTTATATTGCTTTGGCCAATTTCTATTTTCTAAATAAAATTGTTTAAGTGTATTTATATCCGTTAGTCCGTCTTGAGCTGTAAGCCATCTCCATTTTATAATTTTTTTCGCTACTTTATTATTTATTTTTTTTCCAGAAGTTAATGACCTTGCCCATTTAGTTTTATCTCCTTCTTTGAGAGAAGCTTTAAAGAACTTTAAATCACTTTTTGATAAATAAAGGTCATCAAAGGATAATTTATCAGATGACACAATGTGGTTACTGAAAAAAAACGAAATTAATATTACTAAAAATTTAAAATATGACATAATAATAATTTTAAAATATAGGTTGAATGATGAATTATCAAGGATCTTATTGTGCGCTTATTACTCCTTTTAAAAATGGTAGTGTAGATAAGGAAAGTTTTAAAAATATTATAACATGGCATATTGAAAGTGGAACTAAGGGTATTATTCCCTGTGGAACAACGGGAGAGTCTCCTACACTAAGTCATGAAGAACATAAATTAGTAGTAGAACTTGCTATTGAATATTCAGAAGGAAAACTTAATGTAATAGCAGGAACTGGTTCAAACTCAACTAAAGAGGCAGTTTCTTTTACAAAGCATGCTAAATTAGCTGGAGCAGATAGTGCCTTGGTAGTTGTTCCATATTACAATAAACCAAGCCAAACAGGTCTTAAAGAGCATTATCTTAAAATAGCTGACTCAGTAGATCTTCCTATATTTATTTATAATATACCGGGACGAAGTGTAGTTGATATGGA
>NHEU02000050.1 GCA_002171495.2 Alphaproteobacteria bacterium TMED93 | reverse complement strand
TTAATTATATAAGGACCAATTAAAAAACATATCAACATTGCTGTAGCAAATGATGCTCCTGCTCTAAATGTTAGATACTTAAAAATATTTAGAAAGCTATAGTCATTAGATAATTCTAATGCTAAATTATATATCATATTTTTCTCCAACTATGTTTTTTACTAATGAATAAAGTTGAAGAGAATGTGAACCTTTCACCAGAACACCATCTCCATTTTTTATTTTTTTTTTAACCTCAGCCTCTAGTTTAGTGACTTCTTCAAAGTGATATTTTTCTATATTTGATGACAAAATCTGATTTAAATTTTTCATATTTTTACCTATAGTAAAAATTAAGTCTATTTTAGTATTTTCAGTAATATTTTTCATATTTAAATGAAAGTATTTACTATTTTCTCCTAACTCTTTCATATCGCCTAGAATAGCGATTTTTCTACCTTTAAATTTCATTTTTTTAAACTGTTGTAAAGCTGCCAATAAAGAGGCTGGGTTAGAATTGTAGGACTCATCAATTATATGAAATTTTTTTAAACCTTTTACGACTTCTAAAAAATTTCCTCTTCCTTTAGGAAGTTTAAATTTTTCCAATGACGATAATAATTTATTTGAATTTATTCCATAATACTTTCCTATTCCTAGAATACAAAGACTATTGAGATACCAATGATCAGCAAGAATGGGCATTTTCCAAGAGACTTTTTCTTTAAAATACCTTGCTTCTATTACATATTTATCACCAACTTTAGTTTTATTAAGAAGCTGTATATTTGCTTTTTTATTTTTTCCGTAAGAAATTATTGTTTTTATATTTTCATTCTCTGCTTTTTGTCTAATCTCTTTACTAAAGTTAGTATCAGAGTTATATATAAAACAACCTTCCTTTTTTATATTATTTAATAGTTCACTTTTTGCATCTGCAATACTTTTTAAAGTTTTTAAACCTTCCAAATGACTGTTCTCTATTGCAGTAATAATTCCAATTTCTGGAGAAACTAATTTGGATAGACTTTTAATTTCACCAACTTTATTCATCCCTAACTCTAAAATACAATAATTTGTATTTTCAGGAACCGTTGATAGAGATAAGGGTACACCTATACAATTATTGAAGTTGCCTTTGTTGGCAAACGTATTAGCAACGCCGCTAAGCGCTAGTCTTAACATTTCTTTTGTACCTGTCTTTCCTACACTTCCTGTAATAGCTATAAATTTAGCTTTATTTTTTTCTCTTACGTTTTTAGCTATTTTTTTTAAGGAATTTAAAACGTTATCCACTTTAATATATGGAAGATTTGGAATGTTATTACTACAATCACTTAATAAGAAACATGATGCGCCTTTTTTATAAGCTTGATATAAAAAGTTATGCCCATCATGATTTTCGCCTTTTAGCGCACAAAACAAATCACCTTTTTTTAAACTTCTAGAATCTATAGAAAAACCTGTTATCTTAAAGTTTTTAAAATTAGTATTGTTGCTTCCATTAGTAATTTCTTTTAATTTTTCATAATTCCAGTTTAACAACATTAAAGCTCAAGCTCCTTTATTACATCTAAAATTACTCTCTTATCATCAAAACAATATTTTATGCCTTTAATTTCTTGAAACTTTTCATGTCCTTTTCCTGCAACTAAGAGCATGTCATTTTCACCAAGTTTTCTTAATGCTTCCTTTATAGCATTCTTTCTATTAGGTATAACAATTGCACTTTTACAATGTGCGGATATTTGGTCTCTAATTTTTTTTGGATTTTCAAATCTAGGATTATCATCAGTTATATAAACCTTATCAGCTAGTTTTGCCGCATACTTTGCCATTAGTGCTCTTTTGCCTATATCCCTATCCCCTCCACAACCAAATAAAACTTTTAAATTACCTTTGCTTTTTAAGATTTCTCTTAGTTGTATTAAGTTTATTTTAAGTGCTTCTGGGGTATGAGCATAATCAATATAAATAGAAGAGTTATTATTTTTCAGATTTATTTTTTCTAATCTTCCTGGTGGTTCTTTAATTTTTTCAACCCATTTTATTATTTTCTTAAGGGATATTTTATAAGAGTTTACAACCAACATTGCACAAACTAAATTTTCTATTTGGTAATGCGCTTGAAGGCTACATTTAAAAGTGTACAGCTTATCTAAAATTAAAAGGGAAACCTTGGTATATGAACTGTAAAAAAATATATTGTTAATATTCCAATCACTTTTTTTTGTACCATATGTAATAACTTTAATTTTTTTTCTTTTACAGAAACTTTCTATTTTTTTACCATATTTACAATCATTATTTACTATTGCTAACCCATTTGTTTCTAATATTTCTGAAAATAATCTTTTTTTTGCTTTAAAATAGTTTTCTATTGTTCCATGATAATCAAGGTGATCTCTAGAAAAGTTTGAAAAAATAGCTCTATTTATTTTCAATGCGTCAATTCTATTTTGCTCTATACCATGACTAGATGCTTCTAGTGCAAGATAATTAACCCCTTTACTTTTAAGTGCATCAATACTTTTATGTAAAGTAATTGGATCAGGTGTTGTTAAATTCAGTGGTATTTTTTTATTTTTATAAAGCACACCTAATGTCCCTATAGAAGCTGATTTTAAATTAGCAGACTCCCAAAGTTTTTTAAGATAATAAGCAACAGATGTTTTTCCATTAGTGCCAGTAATCGCCACTATATTCTTAGGCTGTTTTGGAAATAATTTTTTAATTATAAAAGAAACTGAAAGCCTCACATTATTTGTAATTAAAATATTCGCTGGCTTTTTTAAAACTTTTTTAAAATCTTTTTTATTGCATAAAATTGAATTTGCCCCTGCCTTTAAAGCGTTGTCACAAAAATCAATACCATTACTTTTTTCTCCACTTATTGCAGCAAACATCATACCTTTTTTAATTTTTCTAGAGTCTAAATCAATGCCAGTAATTTTTGGATTATTCTCTATTCTTTTCGATAACCTTATATCTCTATTTATTATTTTAGTAAGAAGCAAAATTAATTCCCTTTTTTCTTTTAACTAATAAATCTTCAATGTTATTTTGAATCTCTAACCCTAAAATTGGAGCTATTCTTTTTATAATTTTAGCAGTTGTTTTAGCTGCAGTTTTACCTCCTGTTGCTCCATCATTATTATTAGAAAAACCTTCAAGTACTGGTTCATCAAATAAAACTAAACAAATATATTGTGGATCATTTATTGGAAATATTGAAAGAAATGAAGATACTAATTTTCTTTTATCGTATCCTCCTTTGATAAAGTTAATTTTTTCAGCAGTAGCTGTTTTTCCTCCTATTCTATACCCCTCAACAAAAGCTTTTTTCCCAGTACCATTTAGAACATTTTCTTCCATCAACTGAAGTAATTTTTCTTTAGTTGACACTCTAAGCAAACTATCTTTATTCTCTATGCTTCCATTTTGTAATTTTAATTTTATTTTTCCATTTTTGAAGTTTCCAAAAATTAGAGAAGCAGCTTCTACTAAATGCATAGGTGTTATAGAAATGCCATGGCCAAAAGATAACGTAGCTGTTTCTACATCTCCCCATTTTAATGGATATCTAGGTTTAGCCTTTTCTATTATATTTATAGACGAATAATCAAACAAACCTAAATTATTGTAAAAGTTTTTTAAACTTTCACCACCTAATTGCAATCCAATTTTACTTGCTCCTATATTAGAGGATTTTAGAAAAACCTCTTTAGTGCTTAGCACTCTGTTTTCTGGGTGATAATCTTTTATTAAATACTTTGAAGAAACTCTTAATGGCTTACTCGCATCAAATTTACTAGAAAGGTTGATTTCAGAATTCTCAAAAGCAGCAGCTATGGTAAATACTTTAAATGTAGAGCCCATCTCATAAAGGTTTAAAGTTGCACTATTTCTGTAACTATTTAATCTAGGGTTGATGCTAAAATTAGGATTAAAGTCAGGAAGGCTTACCATAGAAATTATTTCGTTGGTTTTGATGTCTATTAAAATGGTTGCTGCTGTTTTAGATTTAAAAGTCTTGAAATCATTAGAAAGCTCTTCTCTTATTGCATGTTGAATCCTTATATCCATACCTAAAGTTACATCTTCTCCAGATGAGAGTGACTCATTAAATGTTTTCTCAATNCCATTTATTCCTGTTAAATTTTTATTTGTGTGCCCTATTAAGTGAGAAGCTAAATTTCCATGCGGATAAAACCTTTTTATTGAAGGAAAAAACTCTAACCCTGGAATGCCTAAATTATTTAAATGCTTAGCCTTTTTTGCAGTAATATTTCTTAAAATTATTACTTCATATTTAGACTTATTGCTTATTTGTTTTATAATTCTTTCTTTATTTAATCCTTTAATATTTTTAGATAAGGCCTCTACTGTATTTTCAGGATTNTCTATTAACTTTGGATAAGCCTTAAGCTTATATTTAAATATATTAGATGCTAAAATTTTACCATTTCTATCTTTAATCTCTCCTCTAAATAAGTCATTTTTTTTAGATATATTATTTGAAGCTGAGCTAGAGCTTTTATTTTGTATAAGTGCTAATTCTATTATTTTAGTACAAACCACTAGACCTATTGCTGTTAAAAAAAAAGCTACGAGAAAAAGCCTTCTTATAACTAAGATAGTATCATAAGTATTTTTACTGCTAAAATTTTTAAGAACTGGGTTAAAAAAAACTCTCATTTCAAAATCACCTTANTGTCTAAAATTTTTAAAAAATCTTCAAATTTTATTAAAGATGTTTGTTGATAATTTAAATAAACATTAGATAGCTTTTCAATGTTTTCAGGTGAAGATAAATATTCCCACTCAGACTTTAAAAAGCTTAGGTCATATTGCAATTTATTTCTTAAATCATTTGCAACTTGAATCTTTAAGTCTAATTTAGAAGTTTGATGCTTTAAAATTGTTATTACAGTTAGCATTATTGAAAAAATTGCAATCATGACTATCAAACTTTTCATTCTAAACACTTACTCTTTCTATAACTCGCAACTTTGCAGACCTAGAACGAGGATTTTTTTTTATTTCCTTTTCTGTAGGAATATAAAAAGATTTTCCTACTTTAATAAAACTAGGTTTAGTTGGAGAGTCTATGCTAGGCATATGCCTATTAATGTTTTTTCCACCTCCACATAATTTATTAAAAGTGCTTTTTACTAACCTGTCTTCTAAAGAATGAAAGCTAATCAAAACTAATCTAGCGCCAGGCGCCAAAACTTTAATTGAATGATCTATCAAATATTTTATTTCTTCTAATTCATTATTAATAAATATNCGCAAAGCTTGAAAAATTTTAGTNGCAGGATGAATTCTATATGGTTTTTTCTGGAATTTTACTTTCTTTATNAGATTNGCTAANTCATGNGTAGTAGAAATTTTATTTTTTTTTCTTTCTATAACAATTCTTCTTGCTATTTTTCTACTTTTACGTTCTTCNCCATAGNTCCAAAAAATATTTGATAGNTCTTCTTCCTGAAAAGANTTAATAACGTNTTCTGCNCTAATTCCTTGTTTTGACATTCTCATATCTAAAGGGCCATTATTTTTTATGGAGAACCCTCTTTTGTTGTTTTCTAGCTGCATGCTAGACATCCCTAAATCTGCAACTATGCCTCCTGTTATTTTATTTACATTTTCGTTTTCTAGTAATTTTTTTAAGCTACCAAATTTTCCCAAAATAAATTTGAACTTTTTTTTGTAAACCTTTTTTATAACTTTAGAAAAACTTTCAACATCAGGGTCTCTATCTAAAGCTATCACTGAACAATTATTTGTTTTTAAAATTTCTTTAGTATAACCACCTAATCCAAAAGTAGCATCAACGTATACTAAATTATTTCTAATATTTAAAGATTTGATAGCCTCATTTAATAAAACTGGATTATGTGTTATCAGGCTCATCAGTTATTCAGGCTCCTTCTTTTATTTAAATATTCTCTGGCTTTTTTCTCATAACTATCAAATGAAGAAGGTTCCCAAATTCTAAATTTTCTTCCCATACCAACAAATAAAGCATCATTTTCTAATTGAGCTTTTGTTCTAATTAGATCTGGAAGTAAAACTCTTCCCTCTCTATCAAAAGGCAGCATAGAAGATCCAAAAATTAAAGTAGCTTCATATTCATTTCCTTCAATATGGGGATCTTGTTTATCTAACCAATCTTGATATCTCTCTAAATAATTTTTTGAATATCCGTCAACAGAATTGTAGCCGTTAGTAAGTTGAGCGACTATNCCTGAGAATCCTTCTCCTAATAANTTAGGTCTCCACANNGCAGGAACACTTACTCTTCCTTTTTTATCAATTTTATTTAAAAATTTTCCTACAAATTCTGTCATCATTAACCTTTATAAAGTATGGTATTTTATAGTGCTAACATGGGATTTTATGGTCGTCAATGACACTTTTTGTAAAAAACTATTTGTTCTATTATAGTTCTTNTTTTGTTCTTTAAAAGTTCTAAGACAGTCTGTAAGCCGGTTTCTGTTTATGCAGTTATCCATCTAGAACTAGTATTACTACTTGTTTCAAGCAACCTACCCAGACACAACCTGGAGCCATGTGTCTCTATTTGGTTTTGCTCCCAGTGGGGTTTACCCTGCTACTTATGTTACCATAAGCACGGTGCGCTCTTACCACACCTTTTCACCCTTACCATATAAATATGGCGGTANATTTTCTGTGGCACTTTCCCTAGAGTTACCTCTGCCGGGNGTTACCCGGCACTGTCGCTCCTGGAGACCGGACTTTCCTCTCTTAAATAATTAAGAGCAACTGCTTGACTGTCTCAATTTAGAGGTTTGAAAAAAAATGGGGTTTTGTCAAGAATTTTTATGAATTTGTAAAATTCTTTGATATAAACTTTCATTAATTATTCCATTAATGTAATATGGAAAATACCTTCTTTGGAAAGCTTCTATGACCAACTTTAGCTTAAGATCAAATCTATTACTAAAGCCTGTCTCGTAGCCTATATCATTCAAAAGTTTTTTAATATATTTAATTTTTGTATCAGAGTCACCTAATTGAAAAGTATCACCCTGTTGTTCTTTTTGGTTTGTAATCGGAGGATAAAAAGCAAGTTTGTTTTTTGCAAGATAACTCCAATTAAAAAACTCACCTGGATCTATTTTTCTTTCTGGCGCTATATCAGAATGAGCTAATACATTTTTGTAANTTATATTGTATTTTGATAATATTTTCTTTAATAATTTTACCAAGGATTTCATCTGATATTTTGAAAAACTTTTATACTGCTTACCATGTCCAGAATTATCTAGCTCAATACCTATTGAATATTCATTCATTCCTACAAAGCTTTTCCAGCTTGATTTTCCACAATGCCAGGCTATATTTTTTTCTTCAACTACTTTATAAATTTTTCCACTTTCTGAGATTAACCAATGACAACTAACTTTCTCNANAGGATNTTTAAACTTTTCTATTGTTTTTCTTAATGGCTTCATTCCAGTNTAATGAATAATTACAAATTTTATATCTCTATTATCTCTTTCTTCAAAGNTTGGAGATAAATGAGTCTTATAAATTTTTTTTTTCTTTATATTTTTTAATCTCATTATAAGCTTCGTTAAAATCTATTAGTTTTTTATTAGCAAAATTAATAAATTCATCTGGCAACCCTTTACCTTGAATTGTATCGGGGTGATATTCCTTAATAATTTTTCTATATTTTTTTTTAATGTTTTCTAAACTATCATTTTCAGAAACACCAAGAAGTTCATAAAACCCTTTAATGTTTTCATAATTAGAAGAGGTTTTGCTATTATAAATTCCTTTTATTCTTATGTATTCTTGATCTTTAATTTTAAAGATTTCTGATATGTCTTTTAGCATATTTTCTTCTCTATTATGTAATANTCCATCTGCATAAGCTATAGCAAATAAAGCATTAAGTATTTCATGTAAAATTTTTTTTTCTGCAAAACACTCGTTAAGTTGGTATGCATAACTTTGATAATTACTAGCATCATTTTTTGCTGCATTAAATAATTTGGATATTATACTCATATCCTTATTAGGAAATTCAAATATTTTTTTAAAGGTGTNTATTTCATTCTTAGTTACAGCCCCATCTATTTTTGATAATTTTGCAGCTAAAGCTATAACTCCAGTTGCAAATATTTGCTCTGATTCTTTACTTGAAATCTTAGGTTTATAGTTTTCATTTTTACTTATTTTTGCTTTGTCAACTCCATGTCCTGCTATAACTCCTAAAAGAGCTCCCAATGGTCCGCCCAGTGCAAACCCTGTCGTGCCTCCAATTATCTTTCCCCAAATGCTCATATTAAAAAAATTATTTAGTATTATTTAAAAATAATATACTAATTATATAATATTACAAAGAGTACAATATGAAAAAAAAATGGAATTTTATGTTAGATCAGGGAGGAACATTTACTGATATAATTGCTATTCGCCCTGATGGAAAAATAATAACAAAAAAAATTCTTTCACGTGAAAAATCTAAAAATTATAATCCTATAAGCCATGGTATACAAAAAATACTTATAGAAAACAAACTTTTTTCTTCCTATCCAATATCAAGAATAAATATTGGTACAACAGTAGGGACTAATGCNTTATTGGAAAGAAAGGGAGCCAAAGTACTANTTTGTGTAACACAAGGNTTTANAGATAATTTTATTATAGGAAATCAGAAAAGAGANAATTTATTTTCTAGGCATCATATAAGAAACAAACCTTTNTATCACAAAATAGAAGAAATTGATGAANGAATTTCAAAAAATGGTAAAGTTATAAAAAAATTAAATTATTTTAAAGTAAAAAATTTACTAAAAAAAAATTTTGCTTTAGGTATAAGAGCAATATCTATCACTTTAATAAATAGCTTTAAATTTCCTAAGCATGAAAAGATTATTCATTCTATAGCAACGGAAATAGGATATAAATATATATCTTGTAGTTATAATGTNTGCCCAATGATAAATTACACCTCAAGAGGTTATACGACTACAGCTGATAACTATCTCAACCCAGTAATAAAGAAATTTACAAATAAAATTTCCAAATTATTTACCTCTAGTGAGATTAATTATATGCAATCTAGTGGATTTCTTAGTAAAAGAAAAAACTTTTCTGGAAAAAATTCAATCCTATCAGGCCCTGCAGGAGGAGTNAATGCAGGAATANATTTAGCAAAATTAAATAATATTAAAGAAGTAATTGGTTTTGATATGGGAGGNACTTCTACTGATGTATGGCACTTTGCTGGCGAAGTGGAAAAAAGACTAGAAACAAAAATCTCAGGTATTTATTTAAAGTCACCAGTACTAAATATAGATAGTATAGCCGCAGGAGGNGGATCTGAAATTAATTATAAACAAAAAAGATTTATTGTAGGACCAAATAGTGCAGGCGCATATCCTGGACCTACATGNTATAGGAATAATGGCCCTTTGACTATTACTGACTGTAATTTAATACTTGGAAGAATTACACCTGATTTTTTTCCCAAGTATTTTGGAAAAAAAAGAAATCAAAAAATATCTAAGGAANTTTCAAAAAAAAAGCTTTTGCAATTACTTAAAAAAGTACAAAAAGATTATCCCTTAATAAAAAATTTACAGCAGCTAGCTCAAGCTTTTTTAGATGTAGCTGTGGAGAGCATGAGTTCAGCTATTAAAAAAATTACTACTCATAAGGGCTTTGATCTACAAAGTTATACGCTATTNGTATTAGGATCTGCATCTGGNCAACTTGCTTGCAAAGTTGCAGAAAAATTAAAAATAAAAAAAATTATATTTCATCCACTATCAGGTTTTTTATCTGCATATGGAGCAGGTCTTTCTGAAAATGGAGAAACATTTGAAATGAGTTGTGAAAAACTATTGAATATAAAAAATCTGAAATTAGTAATTGAAAGNATGAAGAATATTATTAGAAAAAAATACTTTAAAAGTAAATTAGTTTTTTTTATTCGTTTGAAGTACTCTGGCTCTAATACCATTATAAACCTTCCTCTTAAAAAAATGGATGTTGCTGAGTTAAAGTTTTTATTCAATAAAAAACATCTTAAAACTTATGGTTTCTACTATAGTAAAAAGGATATATTTATAGACTCTATAGAAACAGAAACAATTTTAGAAAGTGATTTAAAACTTAAAGTTACACCGGAAAACTTTAATCAAATAAGAAAAAAAAACCTTGCTGCTTTTGAAAAAGAATTTACTTCTGATAATAAGTCTATGAATATTAAAACCATTAATTCTACTTCTTTTAAAAAAAGTTCTACTTTCAATGGACCCATATTATTTAATGACTTTAATACTTCACTAGTAGTGGAGGAGAATTGGAAGATTTGTATGAGAAAAAATGGTTCATATGAGTTATTTAGAAATTCATATCAAAATTTCAAAGAACAAAAAACTATTCAGATCGACTCTCCTAGTCCTGAAAAGCTAGAAATTTTTAATAATTTATTTTTTTCTATTGCAGAACAAATGGGTGAAGTTTTAAAAAATACTGCTCAATCTATTAATGTAAAAGAAAGAATGGATTTTAGTTGTGCTTTATTTAATCATAATGGGGACTTAATAGCTAATGCACCTCATATTCCCATACACTTAGGTGCTATGAGTGACACTGTAAAATATATTATTAAGAAGCATAGATTAAAGCTTTTAAAAGGAGAAACCTTATTACATAATGACCCTTACAGTGGCGGTACTCATCTGCCAGATCTAACAGTTATTACTCCTTTACTAAATAGAAAAAAAAATAAAATTCTTTTTTTATTTGCAAATAGAGCACATCACTCTGATATTGGTGGCATTACTCCTGGTTCTATGCCAGCATTCTCTAAATCAATATTTGAAGAAGGAGTTTTATTTAATGGATTTTCTTTATTAAAAAAAGATAGGTTTTTAGATAAAAAAATTATAACGGAATTTAAAAAAGGAAAGTTTCCTTCAAGAGACCCCATTCAAAATTTAAACGATATTAAAGCGCAAGTTGCTGCTTGTAAAAAAGGCATTTTAGAAATGGAAAAAATTATTTCTTTTTATTCTTTAGATACTGTTAATCAGTATGTGTATTTTATTAATAAAAATTGTACAGAAATTATTGATAAAATTATAAAAAAAATCCCGAATTCTAAATTTTCATATAAGTTAGATAATGGTGCAAAAATTAAATTAAAAATTAATTACAACATTGATATTAAAAAATTAGAAATTGATTTTAGTGGATCATCAAAATTATTAGATAATAACTTTAATACTCCAAAGGCTGTAACAAAGTCTGTTGTTATTTATTTTTTAAGAACTCTTGTAAAAGATAATATACCTTTGAATGAGGGAGCTTTAAAAAATATAAATCTTATTTTTTCAAATGATTCAATGTTAAATCCAATACACCCAGCTCCTGTAGTAGCAGGTAATGTAGAAACATCCCAAACTTTAATTGACGTACTCAATGGTGCGGTATCTATTCAAGCTGCATGTTACGGAACCATGAGCAATATAACATTTGGAAACAGAAGCTTTGGTTATTATGAAACAATTTGTGGAGGCGAAGGTGCCTCTGAAGGAAACAATGGAACAGATGCTGTTCATTGTCATATGACTAATACTAGTATAACAGACGCAGAAATATTAGAATGGAACTACCCTGTACGATTATTAAGATTTTCTATTAGAAAAGATAGTGGAGGTAAAGGAAAATGGAAAGGGGGAAATGGAAGTGTAAGAGAAATAGAGTTTTTAAAAAATTTAGATTTAACAATACTATCTAATAGAAGAATAATTTCACCTTTTGGTTTAAAAGGAGGAAAAAAAGGAAAGGTAGGAGAAAACTATTTAAAACAAAAAAAATCACTCAAGCTTTTGCCATCATCTTGTCAAATAAAAGTTAAAAAAGGACATTCTATTATTATAAATACCCCGGGAGGTGGAGGTTTTAGTTAAAAAAATAAAAGTTATTGTAAATATATTATTATTATATAAAATTTAATAATGCTAGGAAGTAATATAAAAGTTTTTATAAAAATTTTACTACTAATTAGTTTAGTATTTACTACCAACTGTTCAGTTAATAACACAAATATTCTAGATAGAACTCCTGAAGCTCAAGACCCCTGGGAAAATGTTAATAGAGGCACATTTGCTTTTAATGAGAAGTTTGATAAATATTTACTTGCTCCATTAGCGAGAGGATATAGATTTGTATTTCCTTCTGAGATTAGGACTGGAGTCAGAAATTTTTTAAGCAACTTAAGTGAACCTTGGTCATCTATTAATTCAGCTTTACAAGGGGATTTAAAAAATACTGGAAATACATTAGCTAGATTTGTCATTAATTCTACAGTAGGGTTATTAGGTATTTTTGATGTTGCTACAGAAATAGGTTTTGAAAAGCAAAAAGAAGACTTTGGTCAAACATTAGCTGTTCACGGAATAGGTCCTGGACCTTACCTAGTTTTGCCATTCTTAGGTCCCAGCACAGTTAGAGATGCTCTCGGAAAAGTTACATCCTTATATGCAGACCCGGTAACTCTTGCACTAGAAAGAAATGACAAAGATGAATGGGTATGGATTGGAATGGCTTTGAAGGGCATTGACTTTAGAGAACAAAATTTAGAAAAAATTGATAATTTAAACGCTACCTCTGTAGACTTTTATGCAACTCTTAGAAGTCTCTACTTAGAAAGAAGAAGCAGTATGATTAGAAATCAAAATATTGATAAGACAGATCCTTTTCAGGACTTTGACGTAGAATAAAAAGGAAATAATATGAATTTTTTACTTAAATGTTTTTTAATAATTTTTTTATTTTTTTCTAACTCGGCATTTGCTCTAAATACAGAAAAAGCAAAGTCTTTTGTTATAGATATAGGAAATCAAGCAATAAAAATTTTGAAAATTCCTGTAGATGATAAACAAAAAAGAAAAAATGAATTAAGAAATTTATTACAAGAAAAGTTTGATATGGAATTAATATCTAAAGTAATTTTAGGAGGAAGTGTTGTAAAGAATTCTTCCAGTGAACAATTAAAAAAATTTGCAGAGTCTTTTGAAATTCATGTAGTAAAGATTTATTCCTCTCAATTAGGGACATACAAAGGACAGGTTTTTAAAGTTAATAATACAGAAATTAAGAAAAAAGATGCTTTTGTATACTCTACTATTACATCTCCTGATTACCCAACAACCAATATTGTATGGAGAATTAGAGAAATAAATGGCACTCCTAAAGTTATTGATATGCAGGTAGAAGGCGTCAGTTTGTTGCGTACTAAAAAAAATGACTTTGCTATGATTTTAAAGCAAATAGGGTTAGATGGTTTAATAAAAAAACTCGATGAAATGAATAAGATTTCAGATCTTAAAATTCCCGGTGAATAAATTATAGTATTATGTATGTAGGAACTTTCAAAGAAACTATAGAAGGTGAATGCAGAGTAGCTATTTCTCCTGAAAGTTGTAAAAAGCTAACTGAACTTGGTTGTAATATTTTAATAGAAAAAGACGCTGGAATTAATTCAAGTTTCTCTAATTCTTCCTACGAAGCAGCGGGAGCAAAACTATTAAATAATAAATTAGATATTATAAACCAAACAGATATTTTGTTATCAGTTACCTCTATACCTGATAAAAAAATTATTGAAAGTTCTAAGGAAAACTTAATTGTAGTAGGAACATTTAATCCTTATGAAAACAAAAAATCTCTACAAAGCTTGTCTTTTAAAAAAATTAATGTTATATCCTTAGACCTTTTACCAAGAATTAGTAGAGCTCAGTCGATGGACGTACTTTCATCACAAGCAAACCTAGCTGGATACAAAGCCGTAATTTTAGCAAGTAATCTGTTTAGAAAAGCTTTTCCTATGATGATGACGGCTGCAGGTACAATTATTCCTGCAAAATGCCTTATTTTAGGAGCAGGAGTTGCTGGTTTGCAAGCAATAGCTACAGCTAAAAGATTAGGATGTGTAGTTACCGCCTTTGATGTAAGGCCAGAGGTTGAAGAACAAGTTAAAAGTTTAGGGGCTAAATTTATCAAAGTAGATGATAATGATTCCACAGTTAAAGAAAGTAGTGTTTATGCAAAAGAAATGACTGAGGAATATAAGTTAAAACAAAAAGCTAAAATTCATGAAAGTGCAAAAGATATGGATATAATAATTACAACTGCAATGATACCTGGTAAAAAAGCTCCAATCTTAATAGAGAGTAAAACAATAAGAGAAATGAAATTAGGTAGTGTTATTTTAGATTTAGCAGGAGCCTCAGGAGGTAATACTGAGGAAACGAAGTTTGGTAAGGAAGTTATAATAGGCAATGTAATTATTAATTCTCCAACTAATCTTCCTAGCTTAGTTTCTTTTGATGCTAGNTCATTATACTCTAAAAATATTTTTAATTTTATTAAGTCTTTTTTAGATGATAAAAAAAGCTTTGATATAAACTCTGATGATGAATTATTAACCGAGTCCATTATAATAAAAAATGGTATTAAAACAGAAAACTTTTTAGAGGAAAAATAAANATGTATAATGTAGATCCTTCTTTAATTAACTTTATAATATTTGTCTTAGCAATCTTTGTAGGATATTTTGTGGTATGGTCTGTAACTCCAGCACTACATACACCTTTAATGAGTGTTACCAATGCAATTTCAGGAATTATAATAGTAGGAAGCCTTACATTGCTTTGTTTAGAAAGTAATTTTAAAGTATCCAATGAGGAATCTTATGATTTTTCTGTGGTCCTAGGATACTTTGGAACTGTTTTGGCTAGTATAAATATTTTTGGAGGGTTTGTTGTNACCCAACGAATGTTATCGATGTATAAGAAAAAAAGTAAATAATGTTAAATTCTAATCTCTCAGCAATATTTTATCTGGTCTCATCAGTGTTTTTTATCTTAGCTCTTAAGGGTTTATCGTCTCCTGAAAGTTCTAGAAGAGGAAACGTTTTCGGAATAATGGGGATGATTATTGCTATAGCAACACTAATATTACAACCTAATAGTTCAAACTTTTCTTTTTTGTTTAGTGCAATATTGATTGGAGGTTTTATAGGTAGTGTATTAGGTTTAAAAATTAAAATGACTGCTATGCCACAATTAGTTGCTGCATTTCATAGCTTAGTNGGTCTTGCGGCAGTATTAGTTGCAGCAGGTGCATTTCTTGCTCCAGATAAATTTAATATATTAGCNGGTGATAAAATAAAAATCATTAGTGCAATTGAAATGTCTGTAGGTTTAGTTGTAGGAGCTATCACTTTTTCAGGATCAATAATAGCCTTTGCAAAGTTACAAGGAATTATGACGGGAAACCCTATAGTTTTTAAATTACAACATTTTTTTAATTTGATTATAGCAATATTTATTTTATTTTTAATTTATCTATTCGTTATAAACCAAGAAACAAATATATTTTTAATGCTAGCTATTTTATCTTTCATAATAGGTGTTCTAATTATCATCCCAATAGGTGGTGCAGATATGCCAGTAGTTGTTTCAATGTTGAACTCTTATTCAGGCTGGGCTGCAGCAGGTATAGGTTTTACTCTTGAAAATATTTCACTTATAATTGTAGGGGCCCTAGTGGGTAGTTCTGGTGCTATTTTATCTTACATAATGTGTAAGGCAATGAACAGATCATTTATTAGTGTTATTTTAGGTGGTTTTGGAGAAGCTTCGTCGGTAGAAGTTAAAAAAGATAAAAACAAGAATGTAAAGTCAGGAGGTGCAACAGATGCTTCCTTTATAATGAAAAACTCTGAAAACATTATTATTGTTCCAGGTTATGGAATGGCAGTTGCTCAAGCTCAACATATTCTAAAAGAAATGTGTGACTTATTAAAAAAAGAAAATATTAAAGTTACTTTTGCAATTCATCCTGTTGCAGGGAGAATGCCAGGTCATATGAATGTTTTNCTAGCAGAAGCAAATGTTCCTTATGATGAAGTTTTTGAATTAGAAGAAATTAATTCAGACTTTAGTACATGTGATGTTGCATTTGTAATAGGAGCAAATGATATAACCAATCCAGCAGCAAAAAAAGATCCTGCAAGCCCAATTGCAGGTATGCCCATATTAGATGTAGTTTCTGCAAAGACAGTTTTATTTGTTAAAAGAAGTTTATCTCCTGGTTATGCTGGCATAGATAATGAATTATTTTATAATGAAAATACTCTTATGTTNTTTGGAGATGCAAAAAAGATAGTTGAAGAAATAGTTAAAGAATTAAATTAATTTACCAATTATTTCTAAGTCTTCTAAGTGCCAAAAAAACTTCCATGGGACTATTGTCTTTTAGCTCTTCTCCTTTATCAATAATTGAATTTATAATACTTGTTTCTTTGAGTCTAAAAAATGTGTTTATATTTAATTCATTTTTTAAAGAAGAGACATAATTAATACTAAAATCCTCTGATTTAGCTTTTGTGAGCAAATCAATAGCTTTTTTATTTTCAGGTTCAAGTGATAGTGTAAACTCTAAATTGTTTTTTAAATAATCATGACCTGGATAAATTTTGGTGTTTTTTTCTAATTTTATCAATTGGTTGTAGAAAGTTTCATACAAACTTATCGGGTCTCCTCCATTATGACAATTTCCTGCGCCAGCGTTGAAAAGCGTATCTCCACAAAAAAGACTATTATGTTCACCTCTTACTAAAAGACATAAATGCGACATAGTATGACCCGGAGTATCTAATATTTCAATTTCAATAGATTTTCCAAATTTTACAAAATCACCTGCATTAAGGCCATAGTCTATATTTGGAATACTATTCTTAGCATTTTTATGAGCGTATATTTTACATCCTGTATTTCTTACTATTGCTTCGTTTCCTCCAATATGATCAAAATGCTCATGGGTATTTATTATAGCAACAATTTTAAGTCCGTCTTCTGCGGCTTCTTTCAAACATAAGTCACTAGCTAAAGGGTCTATAGCTACAGCTTCTCTTGTAATAGGACATGCTAATAAATAGTTAAAATTTCTATAATTGTTATATGTATAAATTTGTTTTACAATCATATTTTTATATTACTTTAATTATGGAGAGACTTCAATGAAATCACATTATAAGATAGTGGTTCAGGGGACAAAATTAATTGCTGACTATCTAAAAAAAAATTTAGAAATATCTAATTCTGTATTTTACTCAAAGGTACAAGATGATGAATTTTTATATAAAGTTAAAAATGCTGATGTAGTAGTAACAATGAGTTGGGGAAAGAGTATGTTTGGAGGTAAAGGCGTGATGAAAATACCTGATGTTAAAAAATTAAAACTCATTCATACCCCTGGGGCAGGAATAGATGGTATAAACTTTGAAAAAGTTCCACCAAATTGTAAAATATGTAATGTATACGAACATGAAGTACCTATAGCTGAATATTGCTTGGCTAATATGCTTAATTGGGAAACAAAAATGATACAAAAGATTAACAGATTTAAAATGCTTGATTGGAGCGACAGTCTTTTTTCTTTGGGAGCTCCTCATTCTGAACTTAGAGGTAAATGTATAGGTATTATTGGTTATGGTAGAATAGGAAAAGAAATAGCATATCTTTTACACGTTTTTAAAACTAAAACTTATGCCTTTACAAGAATTAAGAAAAAAAAAGATAAATTTATAAATAAAAGTATAGTCATGAATAATTTTGAAAAATATATTAGTGAATTAGATTATATTATACTTTGTTGTCCTTTAAATAAAAATACTAAGAATCTTATAAATAAAAGTAATATTAAATTAATGAAAAAATCAGCAGTTATTATAAATATTGCTAGAGGTGATATTATAAATGAGGAAGACTTTTATCTGGCTTTGAAAAATAATATTATAGGGGGTGGAATAATAGATACATGGTATAAGTATCCTATTAATAAGAATAAAAAAAAATTTAAACCTTCAAAATACGATTTTCATAAGTTAAATAATTTAATTATGACACCTCATACTTCTGCATGGTCTAATAAAATGATTATTAGAAGATCTAGTTTAATTAAAAAAAATATTGAAAATTTATATTATAAAAAGAAACTATATAACCAAATACATTTTTAGTAACTTCTGGTAGTTTTTCTTTGTAGCTTTCTCCATCTTCTTTCTGATTCAGCTTTTTCTCTAGCCTTTTTCTCTGATGGTTTTTCATATGCTCTTCTTTTTTTCATCTCTCTGTACATGCCTTCCCTTTGCATTTTTTTCTTAAGAGTTCTTAGAGCATGATCTACATTATTATCTCTTACTATAACTTCCAAAATAATCTCCTTGTAATAATGTATTTGAATAACATAATCTATTGATAAAGTGAAGCTATTTATTATTATATAATTATGGAAAATTATTCTAAAAAAAACACTATTATTAAAAAACTTGATTGTTTACTATGTGATGCTTCTATAAATGATAATAACTTAGATTTCTATCTAAATAAGTCCAAAATTAGCAAAGAAGACTTTTATTCATTATTTCCTAAGAAAATAGTAAGCCTGAGTATATTCTACTTTGAAAAAACCTATATGCTTGCTTTAAAAAGCATTAAACCCAGACTTTTAAAAGAAAAAAGTATCTCTAAAAAAACTAACTTCATAGTAATAGAGTTCTTGAAATCTTTTTTTAAAAACTCTAATTTATCGATTTTTTTTATAAATTATACTTTATTAAAACCTTTTTTGTTCTCTAAAATTATTTATAAAATAGCGAGCAATATTTGGTATGACATTGGAGATAAGTCAATTGACTTCAATCACTACACTAAGAGATTAATACTTTACAATATTTTAAAGAATAGTTTTTTTTATTGGAGAAAAAACTTAGATTTAGACGCAACCTTAGATTTTACTCGAAATCAAATAAATTTTTTTGGTAAACTGGGTAAATATAAAGCGATAGGAAAAGCTCGTTTGAAAGAAAAGTTTTCTTTTTTTCTGCAAAAAAAGAATATTTAGACTAAATAATTATATTAACATGTCCCATTTTCCTAGCTGGCTTTATTTTGTTTTTTCCATAAATATGTACTGTGCAATTTTTTTTATTAAGATACTTTAGGTAAGATTTAAAGTTTGATCCTAACAAATTAATCATTTTGCAATTTTTTGCATATGTTATTTTGGGTATAGGAATATCAAAAATACTTCTTACCAATGCATCAAATTGAGAAATATTACAAGCATCGATAGTCCAATGTCCAGAATTATGTGGTCTTGGAGCAATTTCATTTACCAAGATACTGTCGTCTTTTAATACAAACATTTCTATAGCTAATATTCCTACTATATTTAATTCTTTAGTTATTTTTTTTGCTATTTTTTTTGCATTTAGTTTGCAGCTTTTTGATATTTGAGCAGGATAAATTGTTTCTCTTAAAATTCCTCCTTTATGAAGGTTTTGGGTAGGCTCAAAGGTTTTAATTTCTCCATTTTTTTTTCTAATTGCTATAACTGAAATTTCTTTTTTAAAAGATATTAATTTTTCTAAAATATATATATCTGGCTTAATTCTAAGCTTTATATTATCTATGCTTTTTAAGTCTATTATGGTTTGTCCTTTACCATCATAGCCTAACTTTCTAGTTTTCAAGATTCCTGTCTTAAAGTTTTTTTTCAAATTTTCTTTTATATCATCAAAACAATTTATTTTTTTATAATCAGCAACTTTGATGCCTAAATTTTCAATAAANTTCTTTTCNANNANTCTATCTTGAGATATTTGTAAAGCTTTAATTCCAGGAAAGATTTTTTTGTATTTGCTAATCTTTTGCAATGTATCTATGGGTATATTTTCAAATTCATAAGTAATAAAGTCACAGTATTTTACAAAATTTTCTAATTTTTTTTCATTATCGAAACTATAATTAAAAAATAGTTGAGAAATTTTTTTAGCAGGAGCATTTTTATCCGCGTCATAAAAATAACAGCTTATTCCAAGATTTGCTGCCGCCAAACCTATCATCTTTCCTAGCTGTCCTCCACCTATAATACCTAGAGTTTTATTTAGTTTATTTGCTTTCATAAAAAATCAACTTGGTTTTAGCTGTACACTATCAGTTTGTTTTTTTTTCCAAGCAATTAATTTTTTGTATAAAGTCTTATTGCTTAAAGCAAGCATACTTACTGCAAATAATGCAGCATTTTTTGCACCAGCTTTACCTACTGCAAATGTAGCTGTAGGAACTCCATAAGGCATCTGTACTATAGAAAGCAGGCTATCCAATCCATTCATAAACTTGCTCTCTATAGGAACACCCAATACTGGTAAATTACTTATAGAAGATATCATACCTGGTAAATGTGCTGCTCCTCCCGCTCCTGCTATAATAATTTTTATTCCTTTCTTTTCGGCTGTTTTTGCATATGAAAAAAGTCTTTCTGGTGTCCTATGAGCAGAAACAATTTTTGTCTCATGTGAAACCTTAAAATCTTTTAAAATATCGGAAGCTAATTGCATGGTATCCCAGTCAGATTGACTACCCATCACTAGACCTATTGTTNTTTTTATTTTTATACTCAATTTGCTCTCCAACTTTTTTCTTTAAATAATAAGTATCATAATATAACTTAAAAAGTTATAAATCAAATAAACCATTATGATTNAAAATATAATTTTTTCTTTAATAAAGCTACTACCACCAGAAATTTCTCATTATATTGTTATTAATCTACTTAGATATTTTCCACTTAAAAAAAAGAACATNAAAGTNAATAAGCTCTTAAAAACTAATATTTTTGGCTACAAGTTATCTAATCCTTTGGGTTTAGCAGCTGGTTTTGATAAAAATGGAGATGCTTTATCAGGACTTTTAAAGCTAAACTTTAGTTTTATAGAAATAGGAACAGTAACACCTTTATCACAAGAAGGGAATATTAAACCTAGATTACATAGAATAAGCAAGGAAAGAAGTATTGTTAATAAACTTGGTTTTCCTAATAAAGGAGTTTTGCATTTAGCAAAAAATTTGTATAAAGNAAGAAAGTATCACCCTTTAGGAAAAGAACCTATTATAGGCGTAAATATAGGATGTAATAAAAATACAAAAGATCCTATAAAGGATTTTATTTTTTGCATGCAAAAAGTATATAAAACTGCAGATTATATTACTATTAATATATCTTCTCCAAATACTCCAGGACTAAGAAATTTTCAGAAAAAAGAAAACTTAAATAAACTCTTATCTAAAATTAATTTTCATAAAAATATGTTAAAAAAACAACATAATAAATCTTTGCCTTTAATTTTAAAAATAGCTCCTGATTTAAGTGATAAATTATTAAAGGACTTAGTGGATATTACTATTAAAAAAAAATTAAATGGAATAATTACAACCAATACCACAACAGATAAGAGTGTTATTAAAAAGTGTTCAGAAAAGATTCCTAACGGTGGAATATCAGGAAAACTTCTTTATAAAAAGTCTAATAAAATACTTAAAAAAGTTAATAAATTTAGTAATGGAAAATTACAAATTATTGGATTGGGAGGTGTTGAAAACGGAGAAAGTGCATATCAAAAAATAAAATTAGGAGCTTCGGGAGTTCAGCTATATTCAGGACTAGTTTTTAAAGGTCCTAACTTAATTGAAGATCTTTTATCTGATTTATTAATTATATTAAAAAATACTAAAAAATGAGTACTCTAAAAAAGTTTAAAGTTCTTTCTAATTTCAATCAGATAGCACATAAATATGAAGCATTTATAATTGATATATGGGGAGTATTATGGGACGGAATAGAACCCTATAAAAACTCTATTGAATCTCTTAAGAAACTGATCAAGTTAAATAAATATATAATTTTATTATCAAATGCTCCTAGACGTGCTAAAATAGTNTCTGATCGTTTAAAAGATATAGGAATTGATAGGAGCAATTATCATAAAATCATTTCATCAGGAGAAATTTGCCGTTTAAAATTTTTAAAGAACAGAAAACTTCTCAATAAATTTGGTCATACTTATTATTTTATTGGACAGACTCAAGATCAAAAAATTACTGAGTCAATTAAAATTACAGAAACTTATAATATTAAAAAAGCAGATTTTGTTTTAGTTTGTGGAACAAGAAGATTTGAAGACACTTTAAATGATTACATTAAAGAACTAGACCTTGCGTTATCTTATAATTTACCTTTAATATGTGCTAATCCAGATAAAGTTGTAATAAGGAAAACAGGCGAGTTACTTGTGTGTGCAGGATCTATGGCAGAATATTACCAGAAAAATGGTGGTTTAGTATATCAATACGGAAAACCTTTTATTGAAACTTATCAATTATGCTTTGACNACTTAACACAAACAAATATAAATATAGAAAAAAATAATATTCTTTGTGTTGGAGACGCCTTAGAAACTGATATATTAGGAGCTAATAATTATGGATTAGAAAGCTTGCTCATAACAGATGGTATTCACAAAAATCAATTAAACTCCAATAATGCTATATTATCAGAAACTCGCTTAAAAAAATTTTTTGAGAAAAAAAAAATAGTTCCTGAATATATTTTAAAAGAGTTTATCTTCTAAGAAAAATTAATTAAAATTGACACCTNATANATAAGAACATATAGTGAACAAATGAANAATNTTGTTAATTTAANATGGTTATATTTAGATTTTAATAGTTATTTNGCAACAATTGAACAACAAGTTAGTCCTAAGCTTAGAAATAATCCTATAGCTATAGTGCCTTCTTTNACAGATTATACTTGTGCTATAGCAGCTAGTTATGAAGCTAAAAAACTAGGTATAAAAACNGGAACCATGATATACGAAGCAAAGAAAAAATGTCCTGAACTAATTTGTATCCAGGCAGACCATAAAAAATATATATACTATCATCACAAACTAATAAGGGAGATTAATAAATATATTCCAGTGGAACAAGTATGTTCAATAGATGAAGTTGCTTGTAGATTAATAGGAAAAGAATGTAACCCTAAAGCAGCGGTACATAAGGCTATTACTATTAAACAAGGAATAAAAAAAAATGTAGGTGATTATATTAGTTGCTCTATAGGTATATCTAGTAATAAATTTTTAGCTAAAACGGCAAGNAATCTTCAAAAACCTAATGGACTAAAANTAATAAGCAGTNATAAAATTAAGGAAAGATTAAATCATTTAAAACTTTCAGACCTTACAGGAATAGGAAAAAGAATGGAAACAAAATTATTCTTATCAGGCATTACATCTGTTAAAAAGTTATACGAACTATCTCCTAAATATATGAGAAAAATATGGGGAAATGTTATAGGTGAAAGATTTTGGTACATGCTAAGAGGAGAAGATATAGAAGAAATGANTACAAATGTAAGAACTGTAGGACACAGTCATGTTTTACATCCTCAGTGGAGAGATTACAAAAAATCAAGAGACGTCATGCGAAGACTAATCATAAAAGCAGCTAGTAGACTAAGAAGAAAAGGTTTTTTGTGCACAAATTTAAAAATATCCTTAAAAACTATTTCCGGAAAAAAAATTAAGAACATAGAAAAATTTCATAAAATCAATGATAGTTTTAGTCTATTAGAAAAATCAGAGAGAATATGGAAAAAGTTAATTCTAAATTGCAAAAAAGAGAAAATTAGACAAGTTAATGTTGTGCTATATGGATTATACCCTAAAAACTCATCACAAACTAACTTATTGGATATTATAGAAAATAAAAATCAAAGAATGAAAAGAAAAAATATACTGATTTCTGAAACTATTGATCGTATCAACTCTCGCTTTGGAAGAGATAGTGTAACTATTGGAACTTTGCCTAATGAAATATTTGAGTTCTCTGGAACTAAAGTTGCATTTACAAGAATACCAGAAATAAAAGAGTTTTATGAATAAAAAGTTACCTTCTAAACCTTAACCTTATTCTTTTAAGTTTTTCTTTTTTATTAGTGCCAGAAGAAAAAAATTTAAATTTCCTTTTTTTAAAAAAAGGAATAAGAAATAGACCCATTAAAAAACCTCCAATATGAGCATACCATGCTACTCCTGGGCTATTGGGATCGTTAAAATAAGCATTAATTATTTGCGATAAAAACCAAAACCCTATAAGAATACCTGCAGGAATCCTTATAAATGTTATGAAAATAAATAAAATTACTAATGTTAGTACTCTTGCCTTAGGAAAAAGAAGAAAATAAGCGCTCAACACACCTGAAACTGCACCAGAAGCTCCAATCATTGGCGTAGATGACCCATAAGAGATTATCGCTTGTAATAAAGAGGCTGCAATACCACAAAGAAGGTAAAAAATAAAAAATTTTGTATGCCCCATAGAGTCTTCTATATTATTTCCATAGATCCAAAGAAATAACATATTCCCTAAAAGATGAAGTATGCCCCCATGCAAAAACATACTAGTAAATATTGTTAATAAAGGAGAAACTTCAAAACTAAACTGATTATTGTATGAAAAAAAATGCGAAGGTTTAAATCCATAGTTAAAAATTAATGAAATTCTTGCATTTTCTTCTAATCCCATTTGATAAAAAAAAATTAAAATATTTAAAGATATCAAAATACATGTTATATAAGGTTTAGTTTCTGTAGGATTATCATCTTTAATTGGGAACATAGGTTTAGCTTTATAATTTTTTAAAAAATTCTATTTTAATATTAAAAACATGAAAAATCTAGATAACAGTATTCAAAATTTAACAAATTCTGGTTTAGAACAGGTTAGTTATAATAAAGGTGATACGATATATAAATTTAATGAACATCCAAAATTTGCATATTTTGTTTATACAGGAAGCGTAAATATTATCAGTAAAAATGGTTATAACCTTGGAACAGCCCATGAAGGTGAATTATTTGGTGAAATAAGTAGCCTATTTAATAAAGAGCATTCAGTATCTGCAGAAGCTGCCTCAGAATGTAGGCTATTAATAATAGAAAAAGATCTGTTTTATAATAAAGTACAAAATGCAGACCCTATAATAAAAGCAATTATTAGAACTCTTACTGGAAGACTTAATGATATGAATGAAAAAACAGAAAAAATTTGGAAGGAACTTCATTTTCTATCTTCATTGAAACAAGAGTTAGAAAACTAGTCAGATTTACTTTCANNTTTTTCTNTTTTTTTCTTTTGAGCTTCTTGGTAGGTTTTATAAAGTATTTTCTCTAGATCATTATCAGGAGAATACCATTTGCCAAGTATTTCTATCTTCTTAATCATACCTATTTTTACTGCTTCTTTCTCTAATTTTGTAAAAGTCTTTTCCATATTTTTATTAGCTAAACCAGCAATTTTTTGCTCTATATACTCATTGTCTAATGCTTTCATTAATCTTTGTGAAGTATTACTTTTAATTTTTGTAAGTGCTCCCACACAAGATTTAGTTCTTCTATCAACATCTGCAGCTATATCCATTAACTGCAATCTAGTAGGCGGGGGAACATCAATTTTAACATATTGAGAACCAGGGTCTGACCTTGGTTTAAACCCATCTTCTTTAAGTTGTTCCATGACAAGAGGAATGTGTTCTTTATTAAAAATCATTAACTGAATTTTCAGTGGACCCTCTGGAGCTTCTACATTTCCTAGATCAACTAAACGCCTTCTAATACCACCTACCATAACTTTGATAGTTGCAAAAACATTTTTATTAGCTTCTTCAGAACCTATTGAAATAAGAGACTCTTTAAAAGTCTCTAATGCTACTTGCATATTTTCTTGGGCCTCTACTGAATACCCTTCTTCTTCTTTTCCTCTTCCAGCCATATTTATAAAATAAACTTCTTATCTTATTTGGTCAATTTAAAAAATCATTCTCTTTTACAACTAATTTCTTTTAAACATGAAAATGTAGGTTGATCATTTGTTATAATTAACTCAGATCCATGCTTATCCTGTCTACTATAAAAACATTTAATTTCAGTTGGTCTTCTTAATTCTTTCTTCAATCTACATAGCTCATACTTCTGTTTTGTCTCATATTTATGTCCAGTCGGATATATAATAGTGTTTGAATGCATTCTCGCAGGAGCAAACAAATAGTTTGTGAAAAACATATAAATCAAAAAGTATAAAATAATTCTCATATCATAATAAATACAATTATTAAAGGTACTCGTCTCCTCCTCTNCCTGAAAGCACAATAGATCCTTCATCTGCTAATTGTCTAGCAACAGCAATAATCTGCTTTTGTGCCTCTTGAACATCTGTAAGTCTCATAGGACCTAAAGCTTCCATTTCATCTTTTATATTAGCTGCGGCTCTTTGTGACATACATGCAAAAAACTTATCTGAAACTGCATCATCAGCACCTTTGAGTGCTACTACTATCAATTCATTATCTAAACTTCTAATAAGAGTTTGCATACTTTTATCATCTATTCCTATTAGGTTTTCAAAATCAAACATATTTTCTTGAATTTCTTTTGCTATATCCTTATCTTTTTTAGTAAGTTCTTTCATAATACTTGATTCCACATTTGACTTTAAGTAGTTCATAACATTTGCGGCAGATCTTATACCTCCTGCTTGTGTTGCTCTTAATGAAGCATTTGAATTAAACTTTTTCTCCATTACTTTCTCTAACTCTTTTAGAGCTTCTGGTTGAATATTTTCGATAGTAGATAGCCTATAAATTATATCGGGTTGTAACTTTGGATCTAGTTGACTTAATACATCTGATGCTACTGCAGACTCTAAATAAGATAAAATTACTGAAATAATTTGAGGATGTTCATCTGAAATAAGTTCTGATATTGACTTTGCGTCCATCCATTGCAGAATATCAATAGGGTTATTAGCATCTTGTGGAGTAATTTTAGATAATACAGATTGAGCTTTTTCGGCACCTAAAGCCTTTGACATTACGGTGGAAATATAATCAGACGCACCGAAACCTAAAGCAGTATTGGCTTTAATTATTTGCAGAAATTCATCTAATACTAAATTAACTGTTTCCTGATCAATGTCCTGAACCTCATACATAGTAGTTCCTAAAGTTTTAACTTCTTCGGGATTTAAATTTGTCATAATATTTGCTGCTTCATCTTCTCCTATAAGAAGCATCAAAATTGCGCATTTCTGAACCCCTGTCAAACCTTCAAACTGTTCTAAAGCCTCAGCATTGTTATTTTCATCTGTTGTTGCCACATCTGCCATTATAACACATCCTCTCTAATGTCAAAATATTAACACTCTCCTATTGAAATATAATGAAGCAAATATTATGCCAATGTTTATTCTACTTTCTGAGTATAACTTTTTTAATAGGTTCAACATTTATATCAGTGAAATTAATATATTTGCTCGATTGACATAAAAAATATACTAATTCTGCTATATCTGATGCCTCCAGAGCGTTCTCTCTGCTTTTACCAGGCTGAAAGTTTAAAGAATTAAAAAAACTAGTTCTTACCATACCAGGATTAATTATAGTCGCCCTAACAGCTGCTTTATTAGCTTCTTTTCTGAACGATTTTACAAAACCATATAATGCATGTTTAGCTGAGGTATAAAGTGTACCCTGCACTCCTCCTATTTTAGATGCTTCTGAACCGATGAAAATAAATATTCCTTTTTTATTTTTTTTTAAAGTAGAAATCATCTTTTTTGATAAAATAATGTGTGATATCAAATTTAAATTAAAAAAATTTAAAATTTCAGAGTCTGAAAAATTTTCTAATTTATTAAATGATCCTTCCCCGGCATTGCTTATTATTCCATAAATATTTTTATGCTTTTTTCTTATTTCATCTAATAATTTTGAAAACCCTTTTAAGTCTGAAATATCTTGAGTATAGGCAATATATTTATTGTCTATAATTGTATGCTTTCTAGAGACACCTATTACTGAATAATCATGCTTGAGCAACTTTAAGGCAATTGATTTCCCTATACCTGACGAAGTTCCTGTTATTAAAATATTTTTTTTTAATTTACTTTTCATGAATATTACAAAAAATTTTGCTATTATCTAAGTGCTTAAA
The DNA here is from genome assembly GCA_002171495.2 of Alphaproteobacteria bacterium TMED93. Lineage (GTDB taxonomy): Bacteria > Pseudomonadota > Alphaproteobacteria > TMED109 > TMED109 > JAYYAX01. Next base: position 606 of record NHEU02000050.1, on the reverse strand, counting down.
TAAATGATTTTTACAAAAACTATCAATTAATTCTCCATTATCTTCATCATAAATATTCTTTTTATTATTATCAAATTTTAAAAAAAGATTTTCTTCTGGATATATTTTTTTTATATTCGTAAATACTTTCTTAGGATACCTAATATTTCCATAAGTTACTGAATGTATTTGGTCTCTAGGTATAATACTAAATAATATTTTTAATAATTCTTTATAATCATATTCCCAACCTTTGTATATCACAAATGGGTCTAATCTAATTCCTATTTTCCATCCAAACTGCACTACTTTTTTTAGAGCTGCTATTCTTTTTTTAAAATGAGCAACTCCTAACTCGTATTTAGTTGAAAATTTTTCAGGTGTAAAACTAAATGCTAACACTATGTTATCAAGCCCCCTCCTATAAAAGGGTTTGAGGTATGTGCTCTTTGTTCTTATTTCTATTTCTATATCATTAAATTCTGAGAGGTATCCTAAAAGAAAACTAGAGAAGTTAGTAATATTGTCGTATGCCAATGAGTCACAATCATATCCTGTAAATATAGTAGTATCCTTGGCTATTTCACTTTTATCTAATCCTCTAACTTCCTTAAAGAAATCCTCATA
>NHEU02000027.1 GCA_002171495.2 Alphaproteobacteria bacterium TMED93 | reverse complement strand
ATCCTCCACAAGCGTGAAATCAATGTCTTCATGAAATGGTGCTTTCAAAATATCAGAAAAAATTTCTTCTTCAAGTTCTTCATCGATACCCAGCTTGGAGGAAAAACTAGATTCTGAATCATCCAAACCATCACCAGACTCAAAAACAGATATATAAAGTTCAATTTCTTGATAAATATGGTGTCAAGCTTGGGTTTATGTCTTTTTTTACTAAAGCTGCTATAACAGTTTTAAAGGAAATACCAGAAATTAACTCTGAAATAAAAGGTAATTCCATCATATATAAAAATAGATATGATATAGGTATTGCTGTAGGAACAGAAAGAGGTCTTTACGTTCCTGTAATTAGAAATGCTGATAGAATGTCTTTCTCAAATATTGAAGAAGAAATATTAAAATATGGGAAAATGGCAAAAGATAACAAATTGTCTATGGAACATATGAAAGACGGAACTTTTACTATATCCAATGGAGGCGTTTATGGTTCTATGTTGTCCACACCTATTTTAAATACACCTCAGTCTGGAATATTAGGGCTTCATAATATTGTAAAAAGGCCTTGGATAGTAAATGACAAAATTGAAATTAGACCAATTATGTATGTTGCTCTAACATATGATCATAGAATTGTAGATGGTAAAGAAGCCGTAACATTTTTAGTACGTGTGAAAGAGATTATTGAAAACCCAGAACAAATGATGTTTGACTTATGAATAATGAAAAGCAATACGATTTGATTGTTATTGGAGGAGGACCAGGCGGATATGTGGCTGCTATTAGGGCTGCACAATTATCTTTAAAAGTACTTTGTATTGAGAAAAGAAAATCTTTAGGAGGAACATGTTTAAACGTTGGATGTATACCTTCAAAAACTTTATTGCATTCATCATACTTATATAATTTGAGTAAGAAACACTTTATTGATATAGGAATAGATATACAAGGAGAAGTTAAAGTAGACCTTAGTAAGATGATGAGCAATAAGGACGCTACTGTAAAAAAACTAACTGAGGGAGTTGGTTTTTTATTGAAGAAAAACAAAGTTTCTTTTTTAGAAGGAACTGCTAAAATTATAGATAATAATACAGTATCTGTAAATGACGAAAGGTTTTTTACAAAAAATATTTTAATTGCAACTGGTTCAATTCCATCGAAAATAAATAATGTAGAAATAGATGAAAAAGATATAGTGTCTTCTACAGGTGCCCTAGAGTTTTCAAGTGTGCCAAAAAATTTAGCTGTTATTGGAGGAGGATACATAGGCTTAGAGCTAGGTTCAGTTTGGAAAAGATTAGGTTCTAAAGTTACAGTTATTGAGTTTTCAGAAAATATTGTTCCTACAATGGATGAAGATACAGCTAGTATTTTTTTTAAAACATTAAGAGAGCAAGGATTAAAATTTTTACTCAACACTGGCGTTGTAAAAGCAACAAAGAAAAATAATAAAGTTTATTTAGATTGTTTAAATAATATTAATAATACAAAAGAAGAGCTTGTTTTTGATAAGGTACTGGTTTCTGTAGGAAGGACCCCATACCATGAGGGGCTGGGCTTAGAAAAACTAGGAATTAAAATTAACCAAAAAAATAATACAATTTACGTAGATAACAACTTTCAAACTTCTTTATCAAACATTTTTGCCATTGGAGATGTTATTGAAGGGCCTATGCTAGCTCATAAAGCAAGCGCAGAAGGACATATTTTTGCTGAAAGGTTAGCTGGAAATAATCCTGTTTTAAACTATGGCTGTATACCTGCAGTGATATATACCGAACCTGAAGTTGCTTGGGTTGGACCAACTGAAAAGGAATTACAAAAAAAGGGAATTGAATACAAGAAGGGAGTTTTCCCATTTACTGCTAACGCTAGAGCTAAAACAACTGGTGATACTGAAGGAAATATAAAAATATTATCACATCCTAAAAACGATAGGATAATAGCAGTTCACATTATTGGTGCGCATGCCGGGGAATTAATTGGAGAGGCAGCTACGGCATTAGAAGCAGGACTTAGCGCAGAAGATATAGCATTAATTTGTCATGCGCATCCTACACTATCAGAATCAATGAAGGAAGCAGCATCATTAGCAGCTATTGGAAAAACCTTGCATTTTTAGAAAAGTTTAATTTAAAAGCCTATTTTTGCTCTGGGATGTGTTTTATTATATGTTTCATTTACAAATTTATTGGAGACTTTAAGGTAGTGTTGAGTTGTAGATAGACTGGAATGACCCAACATTAACTGCAGAGTTCTCAAATCTACTCCATTTTTTAATAAGTGTGTGGCAAAGCTATGCCGTAATGAATGAGGAGTAATGTTGACATCTAAGTCTAATTCGCTTCTTAAACTAGAAAAAACTTTTTGAAAGTACCTAGGAGTAATTTTTTTTCCATTAAAATTAATAAATAAATTATTACAATTAACATTCTTTATTGTAGATCTTTCTAAAACCCATTCTAATAACACTTTTTTTACTTGGGGAATTAGAGGTATTAGTCTCTCCTTTTCTCCTTTTCCCAAAATTACCATGTAATCTTTTTTAATTTCACTAACCTTTAATGACAAAGCTTCACTTATTCTTAGCCCAGACCCCCATAAAAGAACTACAAAAGCCTTATTCCTTATTCTTACAATGGTATTTTTTTCTTTATTTATTCTATTAATAATCTTTTTTATTTGTACATCAGACAAGGGCCTAGGAAGGTTTCTAGGTATTTTTGGTGAAGAAAGTTGAAATATCATAGAGTTCTCTAACTTTTTACTTAGTATGCAATAGTTAAAAAAAGACTTTATGCTAGCTCTTGCTCTAGCTAGAGATTTTGGCCCTATTAGTATATTTTTAGAATTTAAAAAAGAAATCCAAGATCTGTAATCCTGTACTTTTAAATTATTTAATACTGAAAAACTAATTTTATTTTTTTCATAATGTAATCTTATAAAATTCAAAAAATATTTAAAATCATATCCATATGATAAAGCAGTATTTTTAGATAGATTTCTAAAAGTTAATAGCCATTTTTGCCAATCTTCATAAGTAGTATATAAATATTTATCTGATAATTCCTCAATGCTTTTAAAAGAAACTTTTATATTAGTACTCAAAATTTTTGTCCGGTTTTCTTCCAATCATTCATAAAGGTATCTAACCCTATATCAGTTAAAGGGTGCTTTATCATTTGATATATAATTTTAGGAGGAATGGTAGCGACATGGGCTCCCATAGATGCAACTTGTGATACTTGTAACGGACTTCTGATTGATGCAGCTAATACCTCAGTTTTTATATCTTTTTTGTAAGTATTATAGATATGTACTATTTCCTTAATCAAATTAAGACCTGTTGTTCCTATATCATCTAATCTACCTATAAAGGGAGATATATAGGTTGCTCCTAACTTTCCAGCAAGCAGTGCCTGAGAAGCAGAAAAGCAAAGTGTAACATTGACTTTTATATTGTTAGAGCTTAACTTTTTACAAGCCATTAAACCGTCTGCAGTGAGTGGTACTTTGATAACAATATTATTAGAAATTTTGGCTAACTCTTGACCTTGTGCTATCATTTCTTGACACTCAGTACTAGTAACTTCAGCAGATATAGGGCCTTCAACAATAGTACTAATTTCCTTAATAACTTTTTTAAAATCTTTTCCAGACTTATATATTAAAGAAGGGTTTGTAGTAACCCCGTCAACTAAGCCTAGTTCAGAAAGAGATTTAATTTCTTCAATCTCTGCAGTATCAATAAAAAATTTCATGGCACAAAATTAAATAAAATATTATTATTTAAGAAAATGATTAAAAAGGAAAGAAAAAAAAAAACCAAAATTACTATTATGATATTTTAGTAGTAACGAATATTAATCAGACACTTACATATAAATCTTATAACTTGTTATCTGAGCGAACAATAGTACTTGTAAGTGTAAGAAATAAAAAAGTACTTGGACTAATTATAAAAAACGTTAGTAAGCCAAAAAATAACTTTATTATTAAAACAATTGAAAAAGAATATTTGGATAAAGTATTAAGCAAAAATATAATTAGTTTTTATAATTGGCTTAAACATTATTATTATTTAAATGCAGGTCAAGCATTAAAATTATTCTTACCGAATCAAAAAATCATTGAATTAACAAAATCTAAAATACTTTACATTACCTATAAGAAGCATGAATCTGATTTGACAGTTTCTGAAAATAATATTTTAAAATTTTTATATAATAACCCAAAAACTAAGATAGATATTTTTCAAAAGTTCAAGTCAAAGAAAAGTTTAATTGATACTTTGAAGAAAAAAGAATTAGTCCTTGAGAAGGAAGATAATAGTTTTGTTGATAGCATAGATATAAAAAAACTTTTTCTAAAAGAACTAACTCGTTTCCAGAAGGAAGCATATAAAAAAATTAAAGTAAAAATAAGTGAGAAAAATAAGAAGCCAATTTTTTTAGACGGAGTTACTGGATCTGGAAAAACTGAAGTCTACTTTAAATTAATAGGAGATTTTTTAAAGTTAAAAAAACAAGTTCTTGTTATGATTCCAGAGATAGCGTTAAGCGAACAATGGTTAGAGAGGTTTAGAAAAAGTTTCGGTTTCTATCCGCTAGTTTGGAACTCAAAAGTAAAGCTTTCTAAAAAAAGAAAAATTTGGAATACAGCTTTAACAAAACAACCATTTGTGTTGGTAGGGGCAAGATCTTCTCTATTTTTACCTTACTTAAATTTAGGCTTAATAATCATAGATGAAGAAAATGATCAATCTTATAAGCAAGAAGAAGGAGTAATTTATAACGCGAGAGATATGGCTGTAGTAAAAGCTAAAATAGAAAAAACTAGTATCATTTTAGTGTCAGCAACACCTTCATTGGAAACATATAAAAACTGTAAAGAAAAAAAATATTCCTTGGTAAAAATCAACAAAAGGTTTCAGGGAGTCAGTGAGCCTAAAATAAAAGTAATAGACATGAAGAAATATAAATCGAAGCTTATATCAGATAAGCTAGAACTTGAATTGAATAATAATTTAAAGCAAAAAAAGCAATCTCTAATTCTTATTAACAGAAGAGGGTATGCTCCTGTTTCTTTGTGTTCCAAGTGTGGAATAAAAAGACAATGTAAAAATTGTGATGCAAGCTTAGTGTATCATAAAGAGAGCGATGTTTTAATTTGTCATCAATGTGGAAGAAAAGAGCTTACTGAAGGAAACTGTATAAAATGTGACTCTGATAAATTTATTCTAGTGGGGGTTGGTTTGGAAAAAGTATTTGAAGAAGTAAATAAAATTTTTAAATCGGCAAAAGTCATTAAACTTTCTTCAGATAGTTTAGATAAAGAAAACTTTGGAAAAACCTTAAAGTACATAGAGGAAAGCAAAGTTGATATTATAATAGGAACTCAAATAATTTCTAAAGGTTTTGATTTTGAAAACTTAAAAAGTGTTTTTATAATTGATTTCGATACTTGGTTTAATAATGCAGACATAAGAACAAATGAAAAAGTTTTTCAATTAACTCAACAAATAGCTGGAAGAGCAGGAAGAAGGAAGGAGAGAGGGGAAGTTTTTATACAAACTTACCAACCTAAGAACAAACTGCTAAATGATATTATTAAAAATAATAGAGATTTATTTTATGATAAAGAACTAAAGATAAGGAAAAAAAGTTTGCTTCCGCCTTATTCAAAACTATTACTTATAACCATATCTTCTCAAAACTTAAGATTAGCCGAGGAAAAGGCAAAGGAAATAAAGTGCTTATTTAACGGTATTTTGGAACTAAAAGTATTGGGACCAATTCCTGCACAAATTTTTTATGTAAATAAAAAATATAGATTCAGATTATTAATTAAAGCTGAAAGTCCTTTAATTATTCAAAATTATTTAGTAAGTAAGAATTTTGTTTTAAATACAGATGCAAAAATTAAGATTAAGTTTGATATTGATCCTTATAATTTATATTAAACTATTATTCTGTGTTGCAAGTATTTTGCTGTTATGATAGTAACTAAACAAGTAAGAATATGGTTCAAAATTCACAACAAATTAATAGGTCGGTTGTAAGATACTCCAATGCGCTTTATGGGATATCTGTTGAAAAAGACATTCAAAAGCGAATCTATGAAGAAAGCAAAGAATTGCTTAGTATTTTTTCAAAAAATAATAACTTCAATACTATATTTAAGAGCCAATTATTGAATAAAAAAAAACAAATTTCAGTGGTTTCCAATTTGTTTTCTGAGAAAAAAGAAAAAAAAATACAAGTTAGTAAAGATTTGCTTGGATTAATTATGCTTTTAGCAAAAAACTCAAGACTAAATATCTTAGAAGGTGTTTTAAAAAGATATTTAGAATTACATGTATCTGATAATAAAGAAATTGAAGTTAAAGTGAGTAGTGTTGTAAAAATAAACGATAGTTTGGAAAATAACTTAAAAAAAATATTATCAAATAATGGAAAATTGAAAGTGAAAATTATTAATCTTATTGACAAAGATTTATTAGGAGGTTTAATAATTCAAATTGGTTCAAATTTAATAGATACGTCTATAAGAACCAAACTTAATACAGTGAAAAATGCTATGAAGGGAGCAAATTAAATGAGTCTTAACGCATCTGAAATATCATCAATTCTAAAGGAGCAAATTGAAAAATACAGTCTTGATGTTAAAGTTGAGGAAACGGGAAAAGTGTTATCAGTAGGGGATGGAATAGCAAGAGTTTATGGACTTGAAGAAGTCAGTGCTGGAGAAATGGTTGAGTTTGATGATAAGACACTAGGAATGGCTCTTAATCTTGAGGAGGATAATGTAGGAGTAGTTATATTTGGAGATGATAGAAATATCAAAGAAGGTGATACAGTAAAAAGAACAGGTAGAATTGTAGACACTGCTGTAGGAAGTGAGTTATTAGGAAGAGTTTTAGATGGATTAGGAAATGACATTGATGGAAAAGGAAGCATAAAGTCTAAAGAGAGAAGAATGGTTGATGTAAAAGCTCCTGGTATAATTCCAAGAGAGTCTGTTTCGGAGCCTATGCAAACAGGGCTTAAAGCTATAGACGCTTTAGTTCCTATTGGAAGAGGACAAAGAGAATTAATTATAGGTGACAGGCAAACAGGAAAGACGGCTGTGGCTATTGACACAATTATTAATCAGAAAGAATTAAATAAAGATAAAAAAGATGGTGAAAAGTTATTTTGTGTTTATGTATCTATTGGTCAAAAGCGTTCTACAGTTGCTCAAATAGTTAAAACATTAGAGGAGCAGGATGCATTAAGTTATACAGTAGTTGTTGCTGCAACTGCTTCAGACCCAGCCCCTCTTCAATATTTAGCTCCTTACACGGGATGTGCTATAGGAGAGTGGTTTAGAGACAATGGTATGCATGCACTTATAATTTATGATGATTTATCAAAGCAAGCCGTGGCATATAGGCAGATGTCTCTTTTATTAAGAAGGCCTCCAGGGAGGGAAGCGTATCCCGGGGATGTTTTTTATCTGCATTCTAGATTACTTGAAAGAGCTGCTAAGTTAAACAAAGAAAATGGGGGAGGTTCTCTTACAGCACTTCCAATAATTGAAACTCAAGCAGGTGATGTATCAGCATATATTCCTACTAATGTAATCTCTATAACCGACGGACAGATTTTTTTAGAAACTGACTTGTTTTACCAAGGCATTCGTCCTGCCATTAATGTAGGTCTTTCAGTAAGTAGAGTGGGTTCAGCGGCCCAAGTGAAAGCCATGAAACAAGTAGCAGGTTCTATTAAGTTAGAATTAGCTCAATATAGGGAAATGGCTGCTTTTGCCCAATTTGGGTCAGATCTAGACGCATCTACACAAAAATTGTTAAATAGAGGTTCGAGATTAACTGAATTACTTAAACAAGGGCAATACCAACCTATGCCAGTTGAAGAGCAAGTTCTTATAATATTTGCTGGGGTAAATGGATATTTAGATGATATAGAAAAGGAAAAAGTAGGAGATTTTGAAAACTTTTTAATTAATAGCTTTAAAAAAAATCAGAAGAAAATTATTCAAACTGTTAGAACAAAAAAAGCATTAGATGATCAACTAATTAAAGAGATTAAGTCGGTGTTAGATAATATAAAAAAAGATTTTACGAAGGAAGCGTAATATAGAATGCCTTCATTAAAAGACTTAAGAAATAGAATAGATAGTGTTAAATCTACAAAAAAGATTACACAAGCAATGAAAATGGTTGCTGCTTCTAAGTTGAAAAAGGCCCAGACTCTTGCTGAAAAAAGTAGAAGTTATAGTGGTGGTGTTAAAGATATTGTAAAAAAAATCGTGCTTTCAGGCACCTATTTAGAGCATCCATTAATAGCTAAAGATGAAAAAAAAGATATTAAAAAAAGCTTAGTTTTAGTTGTATCCTCCGATAGAGGTTTATGTGGAGGTTTAAATACTAATATTATAAAAAAAACCAGACTTCTTGTAAAAAAGCTAGAAAGTGAAAATAAAAAAGTTTCAATAATATGCTTAGGTAAAAAAGGGTTTGACTCTTTATCAATATTTAATAAACAAAATTTTGATCACTCTATTANANTTATAAATATTTCTGATATCGATTACAGTTCTTTAGAAAGTGTAGGAGGTAATATAGTTGATGACTTTTACAAGGAAAGNTTTGATGAGTGTTACATTCTTTATAATTACTTTAAAAGTGTTATTTCTCAAGAGGTTAAAACAGAAAGACTTCTACCATACGAAAAACTTAACTTTGAAAGCAATCAAGAACAAGATAATACTTTTTATGATTTCGAACCTGAGGTAGAAGAGGTTTTAGCTAAAATATTACCCAAAAATTTTGTAGTACAAATTTATAAATCCGTACTAGAGTCAAGAGCTAGTGAACAAGGTGCTAGAATGACTGCCATGGACAATGCTACAAGAAACGCGGGAGAAATGATAGATAGCCTATCATTAAAGTACAATAGACAAAGACAGGCTATGATAACAAAAGAGTTAATTGAAATTATATCAGGAGCGGAAGCTTTATAAAATTGGAGTAAATTATGACTAAAAACTTAGGAAAAATTAAACAGATTATTGGTCCAGTAGTAGATGTGGAGTTTGATGGAAAACTTCCTCCTATATTAAACGCGCTTCACATAAATGAAAAAAATGTAAAAATAGTTTTAGAGGTAGCTCAACACTTAGGAGAAAATACTGTAAGGTCAGTGGCAATGTCAGCAACAGATGGACTTAAAAGGGGCACACAAGTAGAGGATACAGGAGCGCCAATACAAGTTCCTGTGGGNCCGGAAACTCTTGGAAGAATTACTAATGTTGTAGGAGAGCCTATAGATGAGATAGGACCAATTAAAACAAAAAAAACTTATTCTATTCATAGACCAGCACCAAAGTATATAGAACAATCTACAAATACTGAAATGTTAGTTACTGGTATTAAGGTAGTAGATTTATTGGCTCCATATGCAAAAGGAGGAAAGATTGGTCTTTTTGGTGGTGCAGGAGTTGGAAAAACAGTTTTGATTATGGAACTAATTAACAACGTTGCAAAAGGGCATGGAGGATATTCAGTATTTGCAGGAGTAGGAGAAAGAACTAGAGAAGGAAATGATTTATATCATGAGATGATAGAATCAGGAGTTATAAAGCCTGGAAGCCCTGATTCTAAAGCTGCATTGGTTTATGGACAAATGAATGAACCGCCAGGAGCAAGAGCAAGAGTTGGTTTGTCAGGTTTAACAATGGCTGAATATTTTAGAGATGAAGAAGGACAAGATGTGCTTTTTTTCGTTGATAATATATTTAGATTTACTCAAGCTGGATCCGAAGTTTCTGCTTTGTTAGGAAGGATTCCATCTGCAGTAGGATATCAGCCTACACTAGCTACAGATATGGGAGCTCTGCAGGAAAGAATTACTTCGACTAACAAAGGTTCTATTACTTCTGTTCAGGCAATATATGTTCCTGCCGATGATCTTACTGACCCCGCGCCAGCTACTTCATTTAGTCATCTTGATGCAACAACAGTGTTATCAAGACAAATAGCTGAGTTGGGTATATATCCTGCTGTAGACCCACTAGACTCGACTTCAAGAATATTAGACCCTAGAATATTGGGGAAAGAACATTACGAAGTTGCCAGAGAAGTACAGAAAATTTTACAAACTTATAAATCTTTACAAGATATAATAGCTATTTTGGGAATGGATGAACTTTCAGAAGAGGACAAATTAGTTGTAACAAGAGCAAGAAAGATTCAAAGATTCTTATCACAACCTTTTCATGTTGCCGAAGTTTTTACGGGTTTTCCAGGAAAGTTTGTAGAAATAAAAGACACAATTAAGGGCTTTAAAGAATTATGTGCGGGCACCTATGATGACATACCTGAAGCAGCCTTTTATATGGTTGGAACTATAGAAGAGGCATTAGAAAAAGCAAAAAAAATGGCTTCTGAGGTTGCCTAGATAATGAGTGAGCTAAAGCTTCAGCTAGTATCACCAGATCAAGATTATTTTGTTGGAAATATTGATATGGTAGTTATTCCGGGAGAGGACGGAGACTTCTCAGTCTTAGCTGAGCATGCTCCAATAATAACTTATCTTAGACCTGGAAAACTTACTATAATAGAAGAAAAAAATAAGGAACATTCTTATTTTGTAGGTAGTGGCTTTGTGCAAGTAGAAAATAATAATTGTAAGGTTTTAGTTGACTATATTAAAAAAAGCTCAGACTTTGATATAGGAGTTTCCAAAAAAGAGCTTTCTGACTTATTAACTACTATTGAAAATGAAAATAATGAGAGCACGTTAAAAGGCTTATTAGAAAAGAAGGAAATTATAGAAGAAGAAGTGAGTTTTCTTGAAGGTATTAACTAGGTTTTAATTAATAATTTATGAAGAGTAAATATTACTAAATTCATTTAGCACCTTTTCATAGGTATCCTTCTTAAAGTTAATTATTAGTTTGCATACATTATTAGGAGTAACCCACTTCCAGTTACAAAACTCAGGCTTTATATCTTCTGGATTAATATTAATTTCATCGTCTTTACCTATGAACTCAAAGGCAAACCACTTTTGTTTTTGACCTTTAAATCTTCCTTTCCAGAGCTTCTTGCTCAGAAATTTTGGCAAATAATAGTAATGCCACTTATTACTTTCACAAATAAAATTAATACTTTTTACTCCTGTTTCTTCAAAAAGCTCTCTTTTTGCAGCATTTAATAAACACTCATTTTTATCTAATTTAACTCCGCCTTGAGGCATTTGCCAAGCACCTTTATTATCTATTCTTTCTCCCATGAAGATATTTTTTTTAGAGTTAAATAAAACTATTCCTACGCTTACTCTCCATCCTTTTTCGTAATACTCACAATTACTATCCATTAAGAAGCCTTTTTAAGATTATCATAAACGCTAAGTGACTTTAACAAGTCTATAGCTCTATTAAGCTGATAATCTTCTTTTAACTTTACCTCTGTTTTTTGTTCTTCATTTTTATTACTATTAGATTTATTAGTATTAGCATCTGATTTTTCTTCATCCAAATGCCCTCTTAAATTTGCCTCTTTTCTAGAATTATTATTCTCTATTACTTCTAATTTGGATTGAGGAACATAAATATCAGGGTCTATACCTTTTGCTTGAATAGACTTTCCAGAAGGAGTGAAGTAACGAGCAGTAGTTAATCTTATAGCTCCTTTGCTACTTACTGGAATGATAGTTTGCACTGACCCTTTACCAAAAGTTGAGGTTCCCATTAGAATGCCTCTCTTATGATCTTGTAATGCTCCGGCAACAATTTCTGAGGCTGAAGCAGAACCACCATTAATTAATATGACTATTGGAACTCCTTTAGTAATATCTCCTTTTACGGCATTAAACCTCTGCTCAGCATTTGTTTCTCTACCTCTAGTAGAAACAATTTCTCCTCTATTTAAAAAAGCATCAGAAACTGAAATAGCTTGATCTAATAAACCGCCAGGATTATTTCTAAGGTCTAAAACTAAGCCTTTCATGTTACCACTCATTTCTTTTTCTAAAATAGAAAATTGTTTTACCAAATTTTTATATGTTTTTTGAGTAAAAGAAGTTATTCTTAAGTAGCCTATGTCATTATAAGCTTTTGTTTTCACGGATGTAATTTTTATAATGTCTCTTACTATTTTTACATCAAAAGGTTCTTTTCCCTCCCTTATAACAGTAATAATTATTGGTGTATTAACCGCACCTCTCATTTTATCTACTGCCTCTGATAGAGATAACCCCATTACTGCTTCTTCATCAATATGAGATATGTAATCACCAGATAATATTCCTGCTTTAGCTGCGGGAGTCTCATCTATAGGAGAAACTACTTTGACTAATCCATTTTCCATAGTAACTTCAATTCCTAAGCCACCAAACTCTCCTTTTGTTTGTACTTTCATTTCTTCAAAACTTTCTGCATTAAGATAACTAGAGTGAGGATCAAGCGATTGAAGCATTCCATTAATAGCAGCCTCTATAAGATCCTTATCTTTAATTTGTTCAACATACTCTGATCTTACTCTTTCATAGACTTCTCCGAATAGATTTAGTTGTTTATAAACATCCTGTTGGTTAGCAAATAATAAGCTACTTAAACTAATTAAATTGAACTTTAATACTAATAAGATTTTTATAAATAATTTTTTATTTTTAAACATATTGTCCTCTCAATTTAAGTTCAAGATTTTAACCAATTTGAAGGATCTAAAGTTTTACCTTTAAATCTAACTTCCAAATAAACTTCATTAACTTTATATTTCATTTTTATTTCTCCTAATATATTTCCTGTGTTAAGCCAGTCACCTTCTGAACACATTATATTTGTCAACCCAGAGTAAATTATATGGTAATTATTTCCTAAATCTAAAATAACCATATTACCATACCCTTTAAAAGAGTCAGCATAAACTACCAATCCATCTCGAGGAGTAGTCAAAAAGCTTTTTTTCTTTAGAGTTAGCAATATACCTTTTTTTGAAGTATCTGTCCTTATTTTTTCTATATTTTTTAAATTAATTGGAAGAATATTTTCAATTTTTTGAAGATTATACTCTTGTGTAATTCTATTTCTTGATAGATTCCTACTAGTTTTTAAGGTTTCTATGAGGGCCCTCAGTTCTTTGACTTTTTTACTTATTTTAAAGTTCTCTAATTCTTTTTCCTTTCTTTGAATTAGTGTAATTAGACTCTCTCCTTGTAAAGTAGTTTCTAAGTCTGAGTTCTCTAGAACCTTATTATTAATATTGGCTAGCTGATTTTTTAAATTAGCTAGATTTTTCTCTTGATCTTTAATAATCTTATTTGTCTCTTTCAGCTTTTTATTATTCAAATCTATTTTATTTGTAATATTTTTATAGATATTTGTAAGTAATACATTTGTATTTAGGACCTGATTATTTTTTTTATTCTCACTATCATCGCTTATTAAACTATAAATAATTTTTCTTTTATTTTCTTTTAACAAATTTAAATCTTTCTGTATTTCTTCTTTATTTTTTTTACTATTATCAATTTCTAAAACAACAAGCTTTTTTTCAGAAAAATAATTATTAATTTTTCTTTCATTTTTTTTCAGTATACTTTCAATATTTTTTATATTTTTATTTATTTTTTTTTGTTTTATCTTTAGCTTGTTTTGTTGTTTTTGGTTCTGCTCTAACTTTTTTTCAATTTCTTTAAGTTGTTTTTTAGCATCATCGGCTAAAGGTAGTTTAATTATTAAAATTAAAAAAAAAATACTAATCAGTAAAACTTTTTTAATATCTGAAATATAATTATTTCTTAGCTTAATGTTGTTCATAAATTTAAAACTAGTTTAGGGCCCACATTTTTTCCAGGTTATAATATTCTCTTACTTCACTTCTAAATAAATGTATTATAACGTCCCCTACATCAACAACTATCCAGTCGCCACCTTTCTGACCTTCTATATTCAGCATATTAAGGTGTAGCTTTTTTAAATCTTCATTAAGGTAATTAGACAAAGCAACTAGATGTCTATTAGAAGTACCAGTACAAATTATCATAAAATCAGCAATACTAGTTTTCTTTTTTAAATCAATTACTATAATTTCTTCAGCTTTGTATTTAGATAGAGATTTTTTTATTAATTTGCATAGGTTTAAAGAGTTTTTTATCATATTAATTTACATTTTTTCTTATTAACGAAGAAGCATTGTAGTCCAATTTATTTTTAACATAAGACCATTTAGGCAAGGGGACTTTGTTTTTGCTATTAAGATGTTTTACAGGCATTCTGTTTTTTGAAAAGTATTTTGCAGCCTTTGATGATATTGATTTATAAAAATAATTAGGTCTATCAAAAACTACTATAGGGCACATATAAAATAACTTTTTCCAATTATACCATTTATGCATAATAAGTAAATTGTCAGCTCCAATAATCCAAAAAAAATTTACTTCAGGAAATCTTTTTTTTAATATTTTAATAGTATCATATGAATATTTAGTTTTTAAATTAAATTCTAAAGCCATAGGTATTACTTTGTAGTTTTTATTTTTATCTTTAATTTCTTTTAAACGTCGCATAACAGTTTTTTCTTGGATATTTTTTTTTAAAGGGTTTTGGGTAGAAACCAGCCACCAAATCTGCTTCAACTTTAAGGTTTTAATGGCAATATTACTCAAGTGGAAGTGTCCTTTATGAACTGGATTAAAGCTCCCACCAAACAAGCCAATATTTAAATTTTTTAAGTTTTGATTTGAAAAAATAATTTTAATCCCTTAGTTGACCTTTTCCTTCTACTATATATTTATAGGTAGTAAGTTCTGTCGTACTTACAGGACCTCTTGCATGTAACTTTCCTGTAGATATTCCAATTTCTGCTCCTAATCCAAATTCAGCTCCATCTGCGAATTGAGTAGAGGTATTATGCATTACAATTGCACTATTTACACTTTCAAGAAATCTTTTAGCAGTATAATTGCTTTCTGTTATGATGGCATCAGTATGTCCTGAACTGTAAAAATTAATATGATTAATTGCTTCCTTTAACGAGTTAACAATTTTAACTGACACTANTGCATCTAAATATTCAGTACTCCAATCTTCGTTTTTTGCTAGCATAACTTTATTATTAATTTTTCTTAATTTTTGATTTCCTTTCACAATGCAGTTATTTTTTACTAGCTTTTCTAATAATGTTGGTAAAATGTCTTGAGCGACTTTTTTATGACATAAAATAGTTTCAGTTGCTCCACAGATACTAGTTCTTCTCATTTTTGCATTATAGGTAACATTTATAGCAATAGACCTTTTAGCAAATTGATCAATATAAGTATGACAAATTCCATCAAGGTGGGAAAAAACTGGAATAGTACTATTTTTTCTTACATTTTCTATTAAAGATTTGCCTCCTCTGGGTACTAAAACATCAATATATTTATCCATTGTAAGAAGAATATTTACAGATTTTCTCAAGTAATCTTTTAAGGATGTGACAGCTCTATGGTCAATATTAGCCTCGTTTAGACCTTGTTTTATTATCTTAATAATACTTTCTGTTGTAAATTTAGCCTCTTTTCCTCCTTTTAAAATAACAGCATTTCCAGACTTTATACATAATGCCGCAACATCAGATGCAACGTTCGGTCTTGATTCAAAAATAACAGCAATTACTCCTAATGGAACAGTAACTTTAGAAATTTTTAATCCATTTGGCCTGATTTTACTATTTAGAATTTTTCCTAGTGGATCATCTAGTTTTGCAATGTTTAAAATATCTTTAGATAAATTTAATACTCTTCTTTCATCTAATAAAAGTCTATCTATTAATGGCTTAGAAACACCATTGCGCTTAGCTGCATCAAGGTCTTTTTTATTTTGAAGCAATATATAATCTTTATTTATTATTATTTTTTTTGCTATTAGTCTTAAAGCTTTATTTCTTTGCGAGTTTTTAGTTTTGCTTAGACTTTCAGATGCTTTTACACTAGCTTTACAAATATTTATTATTCTTTTTTCAGTACTTTCCATTTTTTATAACCATATCATCTCTATGAATTACTACATCTTTCTGATGATAACCTAATACTTTTTTTATTTCATTACTTTTGAAACCAGCTATTTTTTTTGCATCTTCAGATGGNTAAGATGAAAANCCAATACAAATTAATTTTTTTTTCTTATTAAAAACTTTTATAGTATCACCTTTAGAAAAAATACCATTTACTTCAATGATGCCAGGTGGAAGCAAACTAGCACCTTTTCTTAGTGCAATTTCAGCTCCATCATCTACTATAATACTACCTTTAGCTTTAATTTGTGATGATATCCATTTTTTTCTAGCTGTCTTTGGACTAGTGCCAGAATAAAACCAAGTAGACTTTCCATCTTCATATAACTTTTTTATAGGTTTAGAAGAACTACCTTTAGTAATTACCATACTACATCCTGCAGCCATTGCAATTTTAGCGGCCTTAATTTTTGTTTCCATACCTCCCACAGAATTATTGGAGGAAGTATTTTCAGATATTTTTTCTATTTTACCATCTATATTTGTNATCTTTTCTATTAGTTTTGCTTGTGGNTTTTTNTCTGGGTTGGAATCAAANAAACCATCAACATCAGATAGTACAATTAAAAGGTCNGCGCAGGCTAGTTGAGCTACTCTAGCAGCAAGCTGATCATTNTCNCCATATCTAAGTTCTTTTGTAGCTATAGTATCATTTTCATTTATTATTGCTATAGAATTTAGTTTTATTAGAGCTTCTATGGTATTTCTAGCATTTATTGAACTTCTTCTAGTTTCAGTATCATAATGAGTCAATAGTATTTGACCACAGGGAATTTTATATTTTGAAAAAGCCTCTCTCCAACTATTTATCATTAATACTTGTCCTATAGAGGAGATGGCTTGTTTTTCAGTAATTTTTAAATGGGGGTCGCTTATATTTATAGCTTTTCTTCCTAAAGCTAAAGCTCCGGATGAAACTACAAGTATTTCTTTATTTTGACCTACTAAATAATTAATATCATTACAAATATTATTAAGAATTTTTTTATTAACAAAGTTACTCTCAGCATCAACTAATAAGGACGACCCAACTTTTATTACTATTCTAGTGGAATTGTTTATTAATTTTTTTTTAAAGGNGTCCATTTTTCTTCATTTGTAGGAATATTAGTTACTTTTTTATTAACCAAATAAACTAAAAGTTTATCAATACTTTTTTTATCTTTTATAGAAATATCATATATTTTTTTACTAGTATAACTTTTTAATAGCTTGATCTTTTCTTCGCAGGCCTTTTTTGTTAATAAATCTATTTTAGTGAGAACTAATATTTCATTTTTTTTTTCTAAACCTCTTCCATACTTACTTAATTCATTTCTTATAATCTGATAATCCTTTATTATATCTTTTTTACTAATATCAACAAAATGTAGAAGATGCTTGCATTTTTCGATATGACCTAAAAACTTTAATCCTAACCCAGACCCATTAAATGCATTTTTTATTATTCCAGGTATATCAGCTATTATGATGTCCTGATAATTTTTATAACGAAAAACTCCTAAGTTAGGAAAAAGTGTTGTAAATGGATAATTTCCTATTTTCGGATTTGCATTAGTTACAAATTTTAAGAAGCTTGACTTTCCTACATTGGGCAATCCTAATATTCCAATATCTGCAATCAAATTTAGTCTAAGCCAAACCCACATTTCCTCTCCTGGATAACCTGAATTAGCTTTTTTAGGAGTTATATTTTTTGAAGATTTAAACTTATGATTCCCAAAACCTCCTTTTCCGCCTTTGAGAAATACTGTTTCAGTATCAGCATCATCAACCTCTAGCAACTTTATAGAATAGTCATCATTATATATTGATGTGCCTACAGGTAATTCAATACAAATTGCATTTCCATTAGCCCCTTTCTTTTTTTTACCTGCACCGTCTTTTCCTTTTTGAGCTTTAAAATGTTGTTGAAATCTAAAATCAATGAGAGTATTTCTATTTTTTGCTCCTTTGAAAACTATATTTCCACCGTTTCCACCATCTCCACCGTCAGGGCCTCCATATTCGATGTATTTCTCCCTTCTAAAACTTACACAACCATTTCCACCTTTTCCTGATTGTAGAAAAATTTTAGCTTCGTCTAAGAATTTCATAAAATTTATGAAGAATTTATTATAACGAACTTTCTTCCTGAGGACTTTTTTCTAAATATAACTTTTCCTTCTTTTAAGGCGAAAAGTGTATGATCTTTTCCCATTCCTACGTTTTCTCCTGGATAAAACTTAGTGCCTCTTTGTCTAACTAAAATATTTCCAGGTTGCACTAGTTCTCCACCATATTTTTTTACTCCTAGTCTTCTACCAGCCGAGTCTCTTCCGTTTCTAGAACTACCACCTGCTTTTTTAGTTGCCATATTTTACCCCTTTTTTTTTGCATCCTTCTTTAACTTTTCAGTTTCTTTCTCAACCGACTTAGTCTTTTCTTTTTTTATGACCTCAGGTTTATCAGCACTTTTTTTAGTAGAAATTACTTTTTTTGTTTTTTCACTCTTAAAAGATTTACCATTAACTGAAATTTCTTCAATTTGCACTACTGATAAATTTTGACGATGACCATTTTTTCTTCTAGAAGTATGTCTTCTTCTTTTTTTGAAAACAATTATTTTTTTATCTTTCTTGTTTTCTAAGACTTTACCTTTTACTTCAACATTTTTTAAAAAGGGAGAACCTAATTCATATGAAGTATCGTCTTTAACCATCAAAACCTCTTTAAAAACAATATTATTACTTTTTTCAATATTAACTTTTTCAAGCTTTAATATTGTTCCTAATGCAACTTTATATTGTTTTCCACCAGTTTTAATTACAGCAAACATTTTTCACTAATCCTAAATATTTCGAATATACACTCGTTTATTGTTGTGTCAACTAAAGATAGTTATATACTCGTTTATAATATAATTTTATTTAAATATTAGCAACTCTTATGAGAAATTTACATATACCTTCAAGATCTCCAGCATATGCTAAAAATGCAATGGTTTCTAGCTCTCATCCTGATGCAACAAAAATAGCCTTAAACATTATGGAAAAAGGAGGGAATGCTTTTGATGCAGCAATTTGTGCTGCAGCTATTCTTTCAGTAGTAGAGGCGCACTCTACTGGAATAGGAGGGGATTGCTTTTGTATATTCTATAGCAATAAAGATAACAAAGTAAAAGCATTAAATGGTTCTGGAAAATCATTATCTAATATAGATTATGATAGTGTAAAGAAAGCAGAAAATAATACTATAGATCCTTATTGTACTGATGCAGTTACAATTCCTGGAGCAGTAGCTGCATGGAGTAAAATTAATCAAGATTATGGTAATTTGTCACTCAAAGAAATATTAAGTCCAGCTATTGATTTAGCTGAAAATGGATATATTGTTGCTGATGTTATAGCTGATATGTGGAAACGAGAAACTGAAAAGTTAAAAAAGGATAAAGACTGCAAGGAGTTATTTTTAAGAGCAGATGAACCTTATCAGGCAGGAGAAATTCATTACCAACCTATGCTTGCTAAAACTTTGAGGGAAATTTCAGTTTCTGGAAAGTCTGGTTTCTATGATGGATGGGTTGCTGAAGATATCGTAAAAAAATTAAAATCTTTAGGGGGAAGACATACTTTAAAAGACTTTTCTAGTCTTAATATAGAATATGTGGATCCTATATTTTCTAATTATAGGGGGTATGATGTTTATGAATGTCCACCAAATGGACAAGGCATTGTAGCTTTGATGATTTTAAATATTTTAGAACAGTTTGATCTTAGTTCTCTTGGTCCTGATGACTTCAAAAGAGTTCATTTAGAAGCAGAAGCTACGAAAATAGCATTTCACCATAGAAATAAATATTTAGGAGATCCAAAATTTTCTAATATTCCTGTTGAAAAACTTTTGTCTAAAGATTATGCAAAAAAGTTAAGTAAGATGATAAGTTTTAAAGAAACAGTTAATAATCTAAATATACTTCCACTAGATAATCATAAGGATACTGTTTATATAAGTGTAGTAGATAAAGATAGAAACTGTGTTTCTTTTATAAACTCAATTTTTCAGCCTTTTGGAAGTGGCATAGTTTGCCCTAACTCAGGGGTTTTGCTCCATAATAGAGGTGCATCTTTTAATTTAAATAAAAAACATCCTAATTTTTATGAACCTAATAAAAGGCCGATGCATACTATCATTCCGGGTTTGATTTTGAAGAATAACAAACCTTTAATTCCTTTTGGGGTAATGGGAGCACATTATCAACCAGTAGGGCAAAGCCACTTTTTGACTAACGTAATTGATTTCAATATGGATGTACAGCTAGCTTTAGACCACAAGAGAAGTTTCTTCTATGACGAAGTGCTATCTTTAGAAAATACCTTCAATTCAAATATTATAGAAAAGTTAGCAAAGATAGGTCATAAAATAGANTTTGTAGATATACCTCATGGAGGAGGCCAAGCGATAATGATTAAANCTAACAATGTTTTAGTTGGAGGTTCAGACCCTAGAAAAGATGGAATAGCTCTTGGGTATTAAACTTTTGAGTACAACAAATTGATAAAAAAATATTTTAACAACCTTTTCTTTCTGAGAAAAACTTTGCAATCCTATAAATAGTATTAAGAGTAGGAGTCTCTACATCAGTTAATTCGCCTAATTCTATTAGAGAGTTTATCAATGCATTAAGTTCTAGAGGTCTTTTATTTTCATAATCTTGAAGTGTTGAAGTTTTATGATCCCCTACATTTTTAGCTCCCTCAATTCTTTTCTCTATAGTTAGTTTCATTTTAATATTTAATTTTTCACCTATAAAAATAACTTCCCTCATCATATCTTCTATAATTTTTNTNGTATCTTNGTTTTCACACATTTCTTTTAATGTATTTTGAGTGATTANAGACAAAGGATTAAANGAACTGTTACCNATAAGTTTAAGCCATATATCGCTTCTTATATCTTTGCTAATTGGAGCTTTTAACCCAGACTTTACAAACATATCTGATATAATACTTACTCTTTCTGATTTAATACCGTCAGGCTCACCTAATATAAACCTCTTACCTTCTATATGTTTTATAACACCTGGCCTATCTATAGTCGCTGCAGGATAAACTACGCAACCTAAGACTTTTTCTGGTGTTATGTATTTCCATTGTTTTTTTTCTGGATCCACAGACTTAAGTTGATAGTTAGCATGATCTCCTTCAAACTTATAAAAAAACCACCATGGAATACCATTTAAAGTTGGAAGAATTATCGTTTCTTGATGTAGAAGATTGGAAACTAATTCTGCAGTTTGATTTGCAGAATGAGCCTTAAGGCTATTTATCACAAGATCAAACTTTCCTAAGGTCTGTAAATTATCAAAAACTTTAAACTTTTCAGTTTCTTCTATATTATACTCACTGCTGATAAAAGTGAGCCCATTTTTTTTTATTGCCTCATAATGTTCTCTTCTAGCAATTAGAGTCACATCTATACCTTGTTTCTTAAGAAGAAAGCCTAACATTCCACCGATAGCTCCTGCACCAAATATGCAAACTCTCACTTTTCTAGTCCTAGCTTTTTTGCTAAACCAATTCTTTGAATTTTTCCTGTGGCACCAAGAGGTATTTCTTTTAAAAAAAATATTTGTTTTGGTATTTTAAAATTAGCTAATTTATTTTTTGCATATTCTTTTAATTCATTAGCTGTACATTTGAAATTATTATTTAAGACAATAGCAATAGCGATATCTTCACCTAGTTTTGGGTGCTTCACTGCAAATGAAACAGCTTTGTTGACCTTTTTATAACTAGTAAAAACTTCATCAACTTCCTTTGGGCTTATTTTTTCTCCCCCTCTATTAATTATTTCTTTTATTCTTCCAGAAATATATAAATATCCCTCTTTATCAAAATAACCCAAATCACCAGTTCGAAACCAGCCTTTTACAAAAGAATTTTTATTAATTTCTTTACTAGCAATATATTTTTTTAAGATACTTTTTCCTTTTATTAAAATTTCACCTACATCGTTTACCTTTAATTTTTTAAAATTATCATTAACAGTTTTTACTTTTATACCTACAGGTACGCCTACACTTCCAACTTTTCTTTTTTTTGGTGGAAGTAAGTTAGATGTCATTTGATGAGAAGCCTCAGTCATACCATAACTTTCTATAACAGGAACTTTAAAAGTTTTTTCAATTTCAACTAAGATAGATGTAGGCAAAGATGCTGATGAGGATCTTATAAACTTTAACTTGCTAGCAGATATGACTTTTGTATTTCTAGATGCTCTATCTAGTATAGCTTGAAGCATAGTGGGGACTCCTGTAAACCAAGTAGGAGAATGTTTTTCTAATGATTTAAAGAAGCTTAATGCATTAAATTTTGGTAAGATCACAATTTTTCCTCCTGAAACTAAAGGTGCTAAAATAGATGCAACTATTCCATGAATATGAAAAGAGGGCATTAGCACAATATTTTTATCTTTTTTAGAGAGGTTTAAAGTTTTTCCAATATTTTGAGAGCTATTTATAAGGTTTTTATGAGTCAAAGGAACCATTTTAGGTCTAGAGGTAGTCCCTGAGGTATGCAAAATTAAAGCTATGTCTTTAGAATCACTTTTATATTTTTTTGATAGCTTACTTTTTTTATTTAAAGCTTCTTTGAAAATAAATTCTTCAATTTTGATTACTCTAATATTATTTTTTTTAGCACATATAACTGCGGGATGAGAGTCTTCAAAGTTACAAATTACAACCTTTGGTTTTAGATCTTTGAAATAAAAACTAAACTCGGCTTCGGTATAGTTAGGGTTTAAAGGAGCAGAAACTGCAACATTAACAATACTAAAAAAGCTTACTACAAAATCTATGCTATTATTTAGTACTATTGCTACATTATCATTTCTTTTAATATTATTTTCTTGTAGTACTAGCAAGTTTTTTTTAATTAAGCCTTCTAAGGTTTGATTGTTTACAACAGTATTATCATCTGCAATAATCTTTATACTTTTATTTTTAAGAATAAATTTGGTTGTGTTCATGTTTAATAATTTTTATATTAAATAATACATTATGAAACTATCTAGAAAAGAAAAAAATTCCTATTGGATGCCATATACAGACAATGAATGGTTTAAAAAAAAACCAAAGCTGCTTGATTCTGCAAATGGAATGTACTACAAAACTAATTCTGGTAAAAAAATATTAGATGCAGTTGCAGGACTATGGTGCGTAAATGCAGGGCATTGTAGGGAAAAGATAGTAAAAGCTGTTCAAGATCAGGTTCAAAAAATGGATTATGGTTTATCTTTTCAAATGGGACACAAAGCATCCTTTGAGTTTGCTGAAAAGCTGACTTCTATATTACCAAAAACTATAGATAGTGTTTTTTTTACTAACTCTGGATCTGAGGCAGTAGATACAGCTCTCAAAATAGCGCTAGCGTATTTTCA
Source organism: Alphaproteobacteria bacterium TMED93 (assembly GCA_002171495.2). Classification (GTDB taxonomy): domain Bacteria; phylum Pseudomonadota; class Alphaproteobacteria; order TMED109; family TMED109; genus JAYYAX01. Next base: position 20,639 of record NHEU02000027.1, on the reverse strand, counting down.
TTGTCAAGGCAAGGGAGAGAAAAAAAAATTAATAGGTAGAGCAAGAGGCTATCATGGCTCTGGTTTCGGCGGAACCTCCGTAGGAGGAATAGTTGCTAATAGAAATCAGTTTAGTAATTTACTCAATGGTGTAATACACTTACCTCATACTCACATACCTGAAAAAAATTCTTTTTCTTGGGGGCAACCCAAATATGGGAAAGAAAAGGCTGAAGCCCTAATTGACATAATAAACTTTCATGGAAGCGAAAATATAGCAGCAGTAATAGTGGAACCAGTTGCAGGCTCTACAGGGGTTTTAGTTCCTCCTATAGGTTATTTAGAAAAATTAAGAGAAATATGTACTAAAAATAATATACTTCTTATTTTTGATGAAGTAATAACAGGTTTTGGAAGAGTTGGAGATAGTTTTGCATCTGAAAGATTTAAAGTAATTCCTGATATAATTACTATGGCTAAAGGTATAACTAATGCCACAGTTCCTATGGGTGCAGTAGGAGTAAATGCAAGAATTTATGAAATGTTAATAAAAAATAAAAAAGAAAAAATTGAACTTTTTCATGGGTATACTTATTCAGGACATCCTTTGGCATGTGCTGCTGGATTAGCAACGTTAGAAGTCTATCAAGAGGAGAAGCTGTTTGAGAGAGCAAAGGGATTAGAAAAATATTTTGGTAATAAAGCTCATAGTCTATCAAAGTTAAATATGGTTAAAGATATAAGAAATATTGGTTTGGTAGCTGGTATAGAATTAGAAGCAAGAGACAAAAAAAATAAAACTTTAGGAAGGGATATTTTTGAAGAATGTTTTAAGAATGGAGTTATGGTAAGGTTTACTGGTAATACTATAGCATTATCTCCTCCTTTAATTATAAATAAAAAGCAAATAGATTTAATTTTTGATGTTCTAAGTCATTCTATTAAACGATGTTTTTAATATTTTTTAGTAACTAGAAGAACAGCATGGGCAGCAAATATATTTAACAAACTTTTATTAGACTGGATAATTTTTTTATTTCTCGAGATACCGTAAATTTCTTTCGTTTGTAGTTGCATATCTTTTAAGAGTTCTAGAAAATCATTAACAGTACATAAATGAATATTTTGAGTATCATACCACGATAGTTTTAAATCTTCTGTTACTGGCATTTTGCCTTTTAAAAATAATTGAAATCTACATAACCAATGACCAAAGTTAGGAAAAGATATAATTGCATTTTTTCCTATTCTTAATATTTCATTTAAAAGCCATTTCGGTTTTGCAACTGTTTGTAAAGTTTGACTTAGTACTACATAGTCAAATGAATAATCAGGAAAATTAGTAATTTCAAAGTTTGCGTCACCTTCGACAACAGATAATCCTTTTTTTAGACAGGTTTCAACTTTTGTATGGTCTATTTCAATGCCTTGTCCAGAAATATTCTTTTTTGATTTAAGAGTTTTTAATAATGTTCCATCAGCACATCCAATATCTAAAACTCTAGAGTTTTTTTTAATAATATTAGTGATTATATTGTGGTCTATTCGCTTTTCCATGACTAAAATGAAACCCCAGATAAAAAACCTTTTAAAATATTATAAAACCTTGGTACTTTAACTAAAAAACTATCATGACCTCTATTTGTATTAATATCTACAAANCTTACATCACAGGCATTTGCCATAAGAGCGTTTACAATAAGTCTGCTTTCCGAAGTAGGAAACAACCAATCACTTGTAAATGAAATAATCAGCCAGCGAGATTCATTATCAACAAATGATTTCTCTAATTTTCCTTGAAAGTGTTCTGATAAGTCAAATCTATCCATTGATCTTGTTAAGTATAAATAAGAGTTAGCATCAAACCTTTCTACAAAAGATATTCCTTGATATTGAAGGTAGTTTTCCACTTCAAAACTTCCCTCAAATATTTGAGAAAGAGGTTTCTCGTTTTTTGCTCTTCCGAACTTGGACTCTAGGTGCTCCTCAGACATGTAGGTAATGTGTGCGATTGATCTAGCAGCAGCAAGACCTTTTTTTGGGAAACTTTTAGCATCAATATAATTTCCTTCATTCCAATCAGGGTCAGCTTTAATTGCTTGTCTTCCTGCTTCATGGAAGGCAATATTTTGAGCTGTATGCCTGTATGAGGTGGCAATAGTAATTAATAGTTTTGCTCTATTGCTATAATTTATACCCCACTCTAGAACTTGCATGCCACCCATAGAACCACCTACCACACAGAATAATTTTTCAATACCAAAACTATTTACTAATTCTACTTGAAGCGATACCATATCTTTGATTGAGACCTCTGGAAAATTTAATCCATAAATTTTATTTGTTTCAGGATTTAAGCTATTAGGCCCAGTAGTTCCCATACAACCTCCTAAAACATTAGAGCTAATTATAAAATATTGATTTGTATCAAAAACCTTTTCTTTTCCTATCAGACCATTCCACCATCCCTTCTTTTTAGTAACAGGATGGTCTCCTGCAGCATACTGATCGCCAGTAAGAGCATGGCATACTAGTATGGCGTTTGATTTATTTTTGTTAAGTTTTCCGTATGTCTTGTAGGCTATTGAAGGTTCAGCAATAAAGTCTCCTGATTCTAGCCTAAACTTTTTCTTTAAACTCAAAGTAGGTTTATGTATAAAGTTATAAATGTTATTAAATTTTTTTTTATGATATAACATATGAATTTTAATACAAAAAACAAAAATACATTATTATTTACTGAATGAAAATAAAAAGTAAGAAATAAATGAAAAAATTAGATCAGCTTAGAAAAAAAATAGATATAATTGATGATAAAATATTAAAGTTATTACAAAACAGGTCTAAACTAGCTTTAGATATTGGCAGTCTTAAAAATAAGAATTCTAAAAGCTCAAATTTATATAGGCCTGAAAGACAAGCAAAAATATTAAGCAGATTATTTTTAAAAAAAAGCAGTTTATTTAATGAAAAAGATATTTTCAACTTTTGGAAAGAAATTTTTTTTCATCAAACAACACTTCAAGGAAGTATAGATTTCTTAATTCCTGAAAATTTAAAAAAATTAGAAAAAAAAATTATCTTTGATGCGTTAGGAAATAATATTATTTTTAAAACTTATAAAAATTTTCCCAACGCTAGTTCAAAAATTAAAGACAACAACAATAAATTTCTAATTCTACCTTTTCCAGGTAAAACAAAAAAAGCTGATTGGTGGATTAGCAAACACTTTAAAGATTTATTTGTAATTTCAGCAATTCCTTTTGTTTGCAAAAATAAAAGTATTCCCAAGTTAGTTGTAGTATCTAAGAATAAACCAATTTTAGAAGGAGATTGTTCATGTTTATATGTATCACCAATTTTAATAAAAGACGAAAAACTAAAAAAAATTAATTACTTTAAAAGTCATTACCTCTATAGATCAACAAACTTATTAAATTATAATAAATTAAAATTTCTTGGAGCATATCCAAATTTAAAAATATAAAAAATAGATAATGAAAAAAATAAAAAAAATAGCCTTTATAGGTATAGGTTTAATTAATTCTTCTTTAGCTAGAGACCTAAGAGAAAAAAATTTTTATCAAAAGTCGTCTGCTTATTCTAGAACTAAGAAAACAAGAAATATTTTAAAAAAATTAAAAATAGTTGATAAGGTTGAAGATAGTTATGCTAATACAGTTAGAGATGCTGATCTTATAGTCATAGGAGTTCCTGTAGAAGCTTTTTCTAGTGTTATTAAAAAAATCTCAAATCATTTAAAGCAAGGAGCAATAGTTACTGATGTAGGATCGGTAAAAAAGTCTTTAGTCAAAATTTCGCAAAAAAGTCTTTCAAAGGAAGTTGATTTTATTCCTGGTCATCCAATTGCTGGAACAGAAAACTCAGGCCCTGAATCAGGATTCAAGGGGCTGTTTAAAGACGGCCACTGCATTCTTACGCCTAGTGCACTTGCAAGAAAAGAGTCTGTAGAAGTGGTAATAAAAATGTGGAATTTAGTTGGGATGAAGGTAGATATTATGGATCCTGAATACCATGATTTAGTGCTAGCAATAACATCACATATTCCCCATATAATTGCTTACTCAATAGTAGGAACTGTATCAAATTTAGAAAAATCAATTAAAACTGAAGTTATCAAGTATGCGGCAAGCGGCTTCAAAGACTTTACTAGGATTGCAGCATCTGATCCAGTTATGTGGAGAGATATAATGTTGTCAAACAAGCATTCTATATTAAAAATGTTAAAAATATTTAAGAATGATTTGGCAAAACTTGAAGTAGCAATTAAAAAGGAAGACTCTAAATTCTTATTTAACTTATTTTCAAAAACTAGAAAAATTAGAAAAAGTATAACTAAATAATTAAATTTTTATTTTATTTAAAATATTTGTAGAGCTGAGATCTTTTATATAATCTAAAGTTAAAACTTCTCCACCCCATTTTTTCATTAGATTTTCTCCTACTATTTTTTTATTTTTATAATCACCACCTTTAGTTATAAGGTCTGGTTTAATTTTTTTTATTATTGATAAGGGTGTTTTTTCATTAAAAATAATTACATAATCACAAAACTTAAGTGATGATAATACTTTCGCTCTGTGAAGTTCATTATTGATAGGTCTATTTTTCCCTTTTATTTTTTTTACTGAACTATCACTATTTAATGCAATAATTAATTTATCACAGTGCATCTTACTTCTCTCTATGCAACTTATATGACCAAAATGTAAAATATCAAAACAACCGTTTGTAAATCCAATTTTTAAACCTTTTTTTCTGTCTTCTTCTAATTTTTTACATAGCAATTTTATATCAAAAATTTTATTGTTATATGTTTTTTGTTCATTTTCAAAAAGTTCTTTTAATTTTATTGGACTAGTACCAATTCTTCCTATTACTTTTCCAGCAGCTTTGTTGGCTAGAGTAAGAGCTTTTATTTGTTCCAATTTATTAAAAGTAGAGGCAATTACCGCCAATACTGTATCTCCTGCTCCTGAAACATCATAAACTTCTTTAGATATAGTTGGAGAGTGAAATGAACCTTTCTTAGTAATTAAAGATAGCCCTTTATCACCTCTAGTTACTAACACATTTTTTATATTATATTTTTTCATAATCATTCTCCCACATTTTTCTGTGTCAGTATTACTATCAATAGATAACTTGCTTATTTTAGAAGCTTCTAATTGATTTGGTGTTACTAATGTGGAGTTTTTATAAATTTCAAAATTTTTATTTTTTGGGTCTATAATAATAGGAATTTTTAGTAAGTTTGCTTTTTTAATTATATATTTGCATACTCTTTCTGTTATTATACCCTTGTTGTAATCAGATATTACAATAACGTCTTTATTTTTAATAAACTTATCTATTTTTTTAATAAGATCATTTTCGACTTTTTTTAAAATATTTTCAGAAGTTTCTTCGTCAACCCTTATTATTTGCTGACTATTTGAAATGTATCTAGTTTTAACAGTAGTTTTTCTTAACGGATCTATAATAAGGCTATAATTATTTATATTTAGCTTTTTTAAAAGGTTTTTTATTTTTGTTCCAGTATCATCTCTTCCTATAATGCTCAGATATGAAGTTTGCGTTCCTAAAGATACCAAGTTGCTTAAAACATTTCCTGAGCCGCCTAAAATTTCTTTAGAGCTTTTTGTTAGAAAAACAGGAACTGGTGCTTCGGGAGAAATTCTGTTAACTTTACCGAAAACATAACGGTCTAACATAATGTCTCCTATCAGAAATACTTTAGTTCTCTTCAATAGGCTAATAATACTACTTGCTAACATTTTCAGATTTTTTTAGTCTATCTTTCTTCTTTTTTGCTTTAATAATAGCATCTGTTAATGAGCTTTGCGAACATAAAGCAAGTAAAACTGGATCTCTAGGGGTTATGTTTTGTATGTTCCAATGTTCCCTGTTTCTTATGGAGGTTATAGTGGTTTTTGTAGTTCCTATTAATTTAGCAATTTGAGGATCAGCAAGTTCAGGATGATATTTTAAAAGCCAAGATATAGCATCTGGTATAACCTGTCTTCTTGAAGCAGGTGTAAACTTCTTTTTACCTTTCTTTAAAGTAGAACTTAAAGGGATTATATCTTTAATAATTTCTAAGTGTTTAGAAGGATCCATTTCACATTTTTGAATTTCTTCTTTGGAAAGCTCGCCAGACATGATTGGGTTTTTTCCTTGAATTCCAACTGCAACTTCTCCATCAGCAATTCCCTGAATTTCCAATATATGTAAGTTGCAAAACTTTGAAATTTGCTCAAAAGTAAGACTTGTGTTCTCTACTAACCAAACTGCCGTAGATTTTGGCATTAGTGGGGTGCTCATTATTCCTCCTTAGTTTTTATTTAGTAATATAATTTTACCAATGTGTTTACTGCTTTCCATAAGTTTATGGGCTTTCACAGCATCATTCAATTTAAAAGTTTTGTATATAATAGGTTTTATAGTTTTATTTTCAAATAAAGGCCAACAAAACTTTTGAACACTTTTTGCTATTTTAGCTTTTTCAACTATAGTTCTTGGTCTTAAAGTTGAGCCAGTTATTAGAATTCTTTTTTTTAAAATTAGAGCTAGGTCTAACTGAACCTTATTTCCTGACAAAAATGCTATGCTTATATATTTTCCTTTATCACTTAAAAGTTTTAAATTTTTTGTAAAATAATTTTTTCCTATCATATCAAGTATGATATCGACTCCTTCGCTTTTTGTATAACTTAATATTTTTTGGTAAAAATCTTCTTTCTTATAAACAATAGCTAAATCTGCCCCAAGCTCTTTACAAAATCTAGCTTTTTTCTGATTAGCTACGGTTGTTATTACTTTACATCCAATTACTTTTGCGAGCTGAATGGCAGTGGTTCCTATTCCGCTAGAACCACCATGAACTAATAACCTTTGATTTTTTTTAATTTTACCAATATCAAATAATTTTGCCCAAACAGTAAAATATGTTTCAGGAATGCCGGCAGCCTCTACATAAGTTAGCCCTTTTGGTATAGGTAAAATATGAGTTTCATGAGCTTTACAATATTCAGCGTAACCTCCTCCATGAACCAATCCACATACTTTTTCATTAATTTTAAATTTCTTTACCTTTTTTCCTATCTGTACTATTTTGCCAGATACTTCTAAGCCAGGAATTAATGATGCATCTTGAGGGGGAGAGTAAACACCTAACCTTTGTAGAATATCAGGTCTATTTACTCCACTAGCCATTACTTTTATCAATACATCATTTTCAGATATAGAAGGCAGCTTTTCATTTCTGTAGACTAAATTTTCAGCCGACCCATACTTCTTAATTTTTATACATTTCATAATTTTTAGATTAGTCATAATAAATACTTATAAATTCTTATATTTTATAATATACTAGCTCTATATGAATGAAATTGAAATCATTTCTGAAAGAGAAGTAAAAAAAACAATTGAAAATTACTCTATAGAAGAACTTGGTGATTACAAAAAAAACTTTTAAACTATATTTCTATACTGGAAACTGAAATAAAAAAAAAATTAAAGAAAAAAAAAGAGGCCGAAAAATTTTTTAACTAAAATATATGAAAAAAAAAAATCTTAATTTATTTAACTTTAATACTAGAAGTCTTCACTCAGGACAAAAACTAGATAGTGACTTTTCTTCCAGAGCTTTACCTATATATCAAACTACTTCTTACGTTTTTAAAAATGCAAGTGATGCTAGTTCAATTTTTAACCTCGAACAAGATGGTCATTTATATTCTAGAATCTCAAATCCAACTGTCAGTGCTCTGGAAGAAAGACTGGCTTCTTTAGAAAAGGGTTTGGGCGCAATTTGTACTGCTAGCGGACAAGCAGCACTTCATTTAACAGTAGCTACTTTATTAAATGCGGGTGACCATATTATTTCATCAAATAGGATTTATGGAGGAAGTAGAAACTTGTTAGGATTAACTTTAAAGAGATTTGGTATAGAGACGACATTTGTAGATCCAACAAATGTAACTCAAATAAAAAAAAGTATTAAAAAAAATACCAAGCTATTCTTTGCTGAAAGTTTAGGAAACCCAGGATTAGAAGTTTTAGATATAGAGAAAATATCAAAGGTTACTGCTGCGTCAAATATACCTTTTCTTGTAGATAATACGATTGCAACTCCCTATTTTTGCAATCCTTTTGATTTCGGTGCTAATTTAGTTATGCATTCTACAACTAAGTTTATAGGTGGACATGGGGTTGCTATTGGAGGAGTAATAATTGATAGCGGTAGTTTTGATTGGAACAAAAGTAAAAAATTCTCTAATTTAACGGAGCCATATGTTGGGTATCATAATCTTAACTTTTATCAAGAGTTTGGGCCTGGAGCATTTCTTAGTAGAGCAAGAGCTGAGGGATTGAGAGATTTTGGAGCAACATTGTCTCCACAAAATGCGTTCTATATAATGCTAGGAGTGGAAACCCTTGGTCCAAGAATGATGAAACATGTTTCAAATGCCGAATATATAGCATCTTTTTTATTAGGCAAAGATGAAGTTAGTTGGGTTAAACACCCTAGTTTAAAGTCACATAAAGGATATAAAGTAGCCTCTAAATTAATGCCAAAAGGAGCAGGCGCAATTATTTCATTTGGCTTGAAAGGAGGAAAAAAAAGAGCAGTAAAGTTTATAGAAAGTCTTAAGGTGTTTTCTCATTTAGCTAACATAGGGGACGCAAAATCCTTAATAATTCATCCTGCTAGCACAACGCATTCTCAACTCAGCAAACCTGAATTAACAAAAGTTGGTATAACTGAAGATCTTATTAGAATATCAGTTGGAATAGAGGATTTAGATGATTTATTGATCGATATTAATAGTGCTTTACAAAAATCCTTTAAATAATATAAAAATGAATAAAATTAATAACCAATACAATTATAAGAAGTTCAGTGATAAAAGCCCACTAGTAATTTTTATTCATGGTGCAGGTTGTGATTATACTTTCTGGGGCATGCTAAATCGGTATTACTTTTTTAAGGGGTATTCTACTTTAGCAATCAACTTACCAGGGCATGGAGATAATAATGATAAAGGATTATCTTCTATAGATGAAATGGCATTGTATGTAAAAAAAATAGTAAAAAAGTATTCTACCAAAAAAAATGTATTAATTGGACATAGCATGGGAAGTCTTATCTGTTTAAGTATTATAATAAATAAATTATTTAATGCTGATAAAGTAGTTTTGATTGGCGTAGCATTTCCCATGAAGGTAAGTAAGTCCTTGCTGGAATTGAGTAAGAAAGATAGTAGTGAGGCCATATCAAATATGATAAACTGGTCTCTTTCTAGTGACTCTAAACTGAGAGGCAGTCATTTGATTGGATTAAATTTACCAAACTTTATAAATACTTTAATGTATAAAGCAGAAAATAATTTATTTTCAGATTTAAATTCTTGTGACAAATATATTGTTGAAGATGCAGCGCTAAATAAGATAGAAAACTCTATTTTAATAATTGCTGGAAAACTTGATATTATGACGCCACTAAAAAGTAGTTATTTACTTAATAGTATTTTAAAAAACTCTAGTTTAGAGACTATTGAACACTGTGGACATTTTCATTTACATGAAAAACCTGAAGATGTAAGAAAATTAATAAATAAGTATATTGAAAACTAAAGCTAACTATAAATATCTTGAAAGAATAGATACTAGATTTGGTGATAACGATATTTTTGGTCATATTAATAACGTTATATATTACTCTTTATTTGACTCGGTTATAAACAGATTCCTAATAAATAAATGTCAATACAATCCATTTAATTCTGAAGTAATTGCAGTTTCTCCAGAAACGAGATGTAAATTTATACAATCGCTGAAATATCCTGAAAAAATTGATGCGGGTCTATCTACATTTAAAATAGGGAATTCAAGTGTAATTTATGATATTTCGCTTTTTAAAACAGAACAAGATACAGCTTGTGCTGAAGGATATTTTGTTCATGTTTTTGTAAATAGAGATAATATGAGTGAAAAAGTAAAAATTCCAAAAAAAATAAGAGCAGAATTAGAAAAAATAAGCTTTAAACTTTAAAATTTCCAAACTTTTTCTTAAATCTTGCTACTTGCCCAGCATTTTCTCTAAGCTGAGTTCCGCCTCCTGTCCAAGCAGGATGAGAAAGTGGGTCTACATCTAATTTAAGAATCTCACCTGGTTTTCCAAAAGTTGATCTAGTGGTAAATTCAGTACCGTCTGTCATTACGACTTTTATTTCATGGTAATCTGGGTGTATACTTTTTTTCATAATAAATAATTTTAATTAAAATGTTATATCCTATTAAGAAATCATTTGCAATACATGAAATTAAAAGAGATGAACATACTCTATATATTGAAGAGTATGGAAATAAAAAAGGATTACCTCTAATATTTTTACATGGTGGTCCTGGAAGTGGCTGTGCAGATTGGCAAAAAGGTTTATTTGATAATAAAGTTTATAGAGTTATTTTTTTAGATCAAAGAGGCTCAGGCAAGTCCAAACCAAAAAGACTGCTGAGTAATAATACTCTTCTGCATTTAATTGAAGATATGGAGTTTATTAGACAATTTTTAAAAATTAATTCGTGGTTTTTAGTTGGTGGATCATGGGGTTCTACCTTAGCAATAGCCTATGCAGAAAAATATCCTAAATTTGTAAAAGGTATGGTCNTGAGGTCTTTATTTTTAGGAATGGATGAAGANGTTGATTGGGCATTCANAANAGGGCCTTTGACTTTTAAACCTAATTTAATTTTAGAACTAAATAATATTTTAGGAAATAAATATGATCAAAGCCCCATTAAAAAATTAACTAATATGTTAAACAGTAATATTCTAACAGATGTTTGTATCGCAGCCGAATTATGGCAAGAATATGAAAAAAATTTATCTTCTATAAATATAAAACAGCATGATTTTAAAGCAATCTTGAAAAAAAAAATAAATATAAAAGAAAGGTTAAAAACTATTCCAAATACTCCATTTCTAGAGAGTCATTACATTAAAAATAGTTTCTTTCTTAAAAATAAAGAACTTTTAGATAATAAAAATACTTTAATAGATATTCCACTTTCAATTATACAAGCAGATTATGATTTATTATGTCCACCAAAAAATTCATCATTGTTTAGCAAAGGATTACCAAACATAAAAATTATTCAAGCCTACGGAGCTGGTCATTATATTAGCGACCCGGGCATTAAAGAATTAATGAAAAAAGAAATTGATGTATTACAGCATTTATAAAGAAAAAAGTTTTTTTATTAAAGTAATATACATAATAAATATAATTTATTTTCTATTTATAATGAATATTAATGCCATNGAAAAAGACTATGAACAAAATACTTATAAAAGTAAATTTAATGAGGAGATACTTAAAGGAGTATTAAGAGGTGCAGGATTAAGTTTAGAAGATGCTTTTTTAGCAACTAAATCCTTTAAAATGGCATATCCTCCAGAAATGTTAACAGAGTCAAGCTATTTAATTCTACCTTTTGCAGAAGGAAATCTTGATAGCTTTGCAATAAATATAGATGGTATAGATGCAGTTTTGATAATAAAAGTTAAAAATCAATTTAAAACATATATCACCTCTACGCAGTATGCTCACAAAGTAGTTAAAAAAGGTTTAGGAGGCTTAATTGATAATAAGAATTTATTGGAGATAGAAACCCATTTTCAAGAAGAAATCAATAATAACACCAATCTGATAGAAGAAGAAATCACGTTTAAAAATAGAGATACTCTGCTTGATTTTCTTTATGTGCCTAGGTCTAAAAGGAAAGAAATAAGTAGTGCAATAAAATCTTTTTCATCAAAATTTGATCCTTCAAAAATAAAGTTGGGAACCAAGGGAAGAATAATTAGAACAAATGATGGCAAAANTATAGGTTTTTATTTGGTAAAATCTAAAAGTAAATCAGTTTTAACCTATTTAAGTGCAACAGGCTACGAAACACAAATAGTGGCAACTAAAAAGGTTGATAATATTATTAATGAATATATTGAAGACTCCTTTCAAAATAATATTAAATCTAATAGTACAAGAATAAGCCTTTTAAATTCTCCTCAATTAAAGAAAAAAAAAATAAGAATAACCAAAGGAAGCAACCTTTTTAATGCACTTATAAAAGAAGGAGTTAATTCAAAAAAAATAGGTAATTTACTGAATAGGCTTAATAAAATTTACAATCCTAAAAGAATAAGNCCAGAGCAAGAAATTATTATAGCTTTTGAGAGAGATAAACTTTACGGGTTATCAATAGAGGTAAATGAATTAAGAGAGATACAAATTATTGATACTCCCTATGGTTTTAAAGAGTATATTTTTAAAAAGCCTGTTAAAAAAATTTTTGTATTAAAGGAAATTACTATAAAAAATAGCCTTTATGTAGATTCTTTGAAAGCAAACCTTCCGCAAGAAATATTAATAGATATGGTTAGATTGTTTAGTTATTCAATTGATTTTCAAAGAGATATCAGAAGAGAAAACTTATTTATTGTTTACTATGAATTTCTACTAAACTATAAAGGGGAAAAAATAATGCCTGGAAATATAATTTATGCAAATGCCAAACTAGAAAAAAACAGTATTGAAATGTTTAGATATGAGTCAAGCAAAGGTGGCCATAAATATTTCAATTCGAAAGGAGAAAGTATTAGAAAAACACTAATGAAAACTCCTATTGATGGAGCTAGACTATCTTCTAGGTTTGGCAAAAGAAGACATCCTGTATTAGGCTTTACTAAAATGCATAAAGGCGTAGATTTCGCTGCTAAAACAGGAACACCTATATATGCTGCTGGAGATGGAGTTATAGAAAGAGCTAATATATATGGAGGTTATGGTAAGTATGTTAGAATAAGACACAATTCACAGTATAAAACAGCATACGCTCATTTACATAAATTTTCTAAAAGTATTAAAAAGGGAAAAACAGTTAAACAAGGACAGGTAATAGGGTATGTTGGTTCTACCGGTAGGTCTACAGGGCCACATTTACATTATGAAATAATATTAAATAATAAACAAATTAACCCACAAAAACTGAAACTTCCCGAGGCAAGAAAATTAGAGAAAGAGGAATTAGATGAGTTTATTATAACAAAAGAAAATATTTTAAAAAAAATAGTACAGCCTAATTAATCTGAGTAAATTTTAATAATTCTTCTTTTATATCCAAAAGAATTTTACATTCGTCCTTAATATTATTTTTAATTATTTGATCGGCAATAAACGTTCCTATTTTTTTTTCTATAAGTCTTTTTAAAGGCCTAGCGCCGTACTCAGAGTTAAATCCATTCAAGGTAAGATAGGAAATTATATTATCTGAAAAATCTATATATATTTTTTTATCAGCCAAACGTTTTTTAAAGTCTAATAATTCTTTGTTAATAATTAGTTCCATATTATTTTCTGAAAGTTTCTCAAAAGTTATTATCTCATCTAATCTATTTAAAAACTCTGGTTTGAAGTTTTTCTTTAGAGCTTCAAAAGCTTGTTCTGTTTCTCCTTTTAGCAAAAAAGAACTTCCCAGATTAGAAGTAAGAATTATTATAGTATTTTTAAAATTAGCATATTTTCCTTTGCTATCAATTAATCTACCTTCATCNAGTATTTGAAGAAAGATATTGAATACTTCTGGATGAGCCTTTTCTATTTCATCAAATAATATTACCTTAAAAGGTCTTTCTCTAACTTCTTTGGTTAACCTACCTCCGTCATCAAAACCTACATAACCTGGGGGGGAACCAATTAATTTTGATACTGAATGTTTTTCAGAAAACTCAGACATATCTATTGTCAATAATTCTTTCTCACTATTAAATAAATATTTAGCTAAAGTTTTCGCAATTTCGGTTTTTCCTACACCTGTTGGTCCTAAAAACAGAAACGATCCTATGGGCTTATTTGGATTGTTAATGCCTGTTCTTGACCTTTTTATAACTGATGAAATGGCCTCAATAGCTTTATTTTGTCCTATTATTCTTTTATGTAATATGTTTTCTAAATTAAGGAGGGAAGACTTTTCAGTTTCTAGGATTTTAGCTGTGGGTATTCCAGTCCAGTTTGATAGTATTATAGCAATGTCATTTTCTGTAACTTTTTTATTTTCTAAAATAATTTTATTAGCGCTTTCTGTTTTTTTAATATTTTGTTCAATATCAGGTATTAGAAGATGAGTTAACTCGCCAGCTAAATTCAAATCACCTTTTCGTTCAGCTAATTTCAATTCCATCTTTTTCTTTTCTAAGATTTCTTTAAGTGAATTTAGATTTTCCATTTTTTCTTCATAAGCCTTCCATTCTTCAAGTAGCAGGTCTAAGCTTTTTTTTAATTCTATATTATCGCTTTCTAATAATTGGACTCTTTCCTTTGAATTATCTTTATCACTTTTTAATGACTCAATTTCAATTTTGTTTTTAATAATCTGGTTTTCAATTTTNTCTGCTTTTACTGGCNTTGATTTCAACTCTATTTTTCTTTTGCTTGCTGCCTCATCTATTAAATCAATTGCCTTATCTGGTAGCTTTCTGATAGCTATGTATCTGTTAGATAGTATTGCTGCTGACACTATTGCTTTATCAGAAATACTTATGCCATGATGTAATTCATATTTTTCTTTTAAACCTCTGAGAATTGAAATTGTATCATTAACTGAAGGTTCATTAATAAAAATAGGTTGAAACCTCCTTGTTAAGGCAGCATCTTTTTCAAAATACTTTCTATATTCATCTAAAGTCGTTGCTCCTATGCATTGAAGGTTTCCTCTGGCTAATGCTGGTTTGATTATATTCGCTACATCAAGTGATCCTTCACTAGCTCCAGTTCCTATTATAGTGTGTATTTCATCTATAAATAAAATTACATTTTCTAAATCATTTATTTCACTCAAAAGATTTTTTAGTCTTTCCTCAAACTCTCCTCTAAACTTTGCCCCTGCTAACATTGAAGATAAGTCTAAAGAAAGTAGCTTAGAGTTTTTAAGATTGTCTGGTATTTGATTTTCGATAATTTTAATTCCTATACCCTCTGCAATTGCAGTTTTCCCAACCCCAGGATCACCAATCAATATGGGATTATTTTTAGTTCGTCTAGAAATAATTTGAATAGTTCTTTTAATTTCTTCTTCTCTTCCTATTATTGGGTCTATTTTATTATTTAAAGCAAGGGAGGTTATATCCACCGTATATTTCTTTACAAACTCTAATTCAAGATTTTTATTATTTTTTTTAGATTTTAGAAAATCAAAAAGTTTTTGATAAGTAATACCATGCTTTTCAAGTAATAATTTTGATTGAGGAGAAATATCTGAAGTAAGTGCTAAAAGAATAATATTGCTATTAATTTTTTTGGAACCAATTTTTTTTGCTTCATTTTGAGCTTGTTCCATTAGCATTATAACATTTCCTTGTATCAAGGTATCTTCATTATCTTTTTTTTTCTTAGATTTTTTTGAATAATTCTGGGAGTCAAGATATAAAGTATCTATATTAATTGAAAAATATTCCATTGTTAACTTTACAGCTTCATTTGTTTTTAACATGACTTCTAGTATGTTTACAGGCGTTAAGTAAGCATAGTTGTTTTCAGCAGCATAATTAAAAGCAGCATTTATTATAATAGTAGATTTTTGGTCAAAATTTTCTAAATTCATATTTACCTATGAATTAGATATGGTTGTTAAGAACTTATATCACAAGAGTAAAAGTTAATTATCTATTTTTTTTTCTTTAAGAGCGTTGCTAATTCTGAGATAATGCTCAGCATGTTGCATATAGTTTTCTGCTGCTATCCTATCTCCTGCTGAAGATGCATCTCTTGCCAAAATTTCATACTTGCCCATTATTTCTATAGGCTTACCTTTTGGTTTATTTTCACCTTTAATTCTAAATCCATTATTGTTTAAGAGTGATTGTTTTTTTTGAGGCTTCCCTCTGTTTCTCTTAAATGAGTAATTTTTCTTCATAAATTGTAGCCTATTTTAAACTTTTCCTAATATACATCTGGGTAAATTGCAATAATCATTAAATACTTGAATTTTTTCTAAGCCATACTCATTCATTATATCGGCGACTTGTGCTGCTTGATTAAATCCTATTTCAAATAAAACCAGTAAATTTTTTTTTCCTATTAATTTAATACTACCTAATATTTTTCTATATGCAGCTAATCCATCATAACCGCCATCTAAAGATATCAAAGGGTCATATTTATTTACTTCAACTTCTAAATTTTTAATTTCTGACCTCATAATGTAGGGAGGGTTAGAAATTAAAATATCAAAATTTAGATTATTAAAACAACTTAACCAATCACAGCAAATATAGCGCATTCGATTATTTGTATTATTAAATATAGCATTTTTTTTTGCTATGTAAATGGCTTCTTTACTAATATCTGTTACGACCGAATTTGCTTTTTTATAGTGGTTTAAAAGAGAAATTGAAATTGCTCCTGTTCCTGTTCCCAGTTCTAATATATTTTTAAAATTAATTTTTTGCTGAATTAATACATCTATTAAAACTTCAGTATCAATTCTAGGAGAAAAAGTATGCTCATTTACAGACAATATAACATCTCTAAAGTAAGCTTTTTTGAAGATTTTTGATAAAGGCTTTCTTTTTTTTCTTTCTTCAAAAATTTTTTCTAACTCAAGAATTTGACTCTTATTAATGACTAATTCTTTTTTGAAAATTTGGTCTTCTAAGCTTATACCTATCTTTTCTAGTATAATATACCTTATTTCTTGTAAGGGATTATCTAACCCAAGCTCTTTAAATTTTTTTAGATTGTATTCAATGACTTCGTTTAACTTCATACTAAATCTTTTAATTTCTCCTCTATTTCAGCTTCTTTTAATGGTTCTATAACTTCGTTAAGAGCATTACCAGAGATGACTTCTTCTAATTTGTATAAGGTAAGGTTAATTCTATGATCAGTAATTCTACCTTGTGGATAATTATAAGATCTTATTTTCTCTGACCTGTCGCCGCTTCCAACTAAAGACTTTCTTTTATTTGCCAAAGCCTCTTCCTTTTCTTTTTTTTGTTTTTCATAAATTCTTGAACTAAGAATCTTCATCGCCTTTGCTTTATTTTTGTGTTGACTTTTTTCATCTTGGCAGCTTGCAACCGTATTTGTAGGAATATGAGTAATCCTTACAGCACTATCTGTGGTATTAACATGTTGTCCTCCTGCTCCTTGGGATCTAAAAGTATCAATTCTAAGATCTTTTTGGTCAATTGCTATTTCTAATTCTTCAACCATTGGCAAAACTGCAACTGTAGAAGCAGAAGTATGAATTCTACCTTGTGTCTCAGTTTGTGGTACTCTCTGTACTCTGTGAACACCAGACTCATACTTTAAGGAGGAAAAGACATTATTGCCTGTAAATGATAAAATAGCTTCTTTACAACCTCCTATATTAGTTTCTTGAAAGTTAAGTAATTCGTATTTCCATTTATTTATTTCTGCATATTTTTGATACATTCTTAGAAGAACCATAGAAAATAATGCAGCCTCATCCCCACCAGTACCAGCTCTTATTTCTACTATTGCATTTCTTTCGTCGTCTATATCTTTCGGTATTAATAGTTTTGTTAAATTATTATTTTCAATTTCGAGGTTTTTTTTAAGATTATCTATATCTTCTCTAGCTAATTCCAAC
The DNA here is from genome assembly GCA_002171495.2 of Alphaproteobacteria bacterium TMED93. GTDB lineage: Bacteria > Pseudomonadota > Alphaproteobacteria > TMED109 > TMED109 > JAYYAX01. The sequence goes on along the minus strand of NHEU02000027.1, from coordinate 2,963 downwards.
AATTCACTATCTTGCTCTTCATTTAAAAGTTCTTCGGTATCAGATAGGCTGTCTTCTATTTTTTTTACTTCATTTTTTTTTTTTATAATTTGTTCCAATGAAGAGAACTTTTTACTTAGAGTTATTCTTTCCTCGTTAGATATATTTGGAGATGATAATTGTTTTTGTATTTCATCAAATGTTTCTGATATCTGTATTAATTTTATTTGTAAATTTTTATTCATTTTTTATTTTTTCAAATAACTCTTTCTCATTGACAGTTACTTGGGTTCCACTTTCTAAGTTTTTTAAGCTGAATTTAGAACTTTTAAACTCTTCATCTCCAATTATTAATACTATTTTAGCTTTAACTTTATTTGCATACTTTAAAGATTTTTTAAGATTAAAATGATCTAGAATTTGATTTTTAACATTTTGAAAATATAGTTTATTTGAAATACGTAAAACATAATTCATATACTTTTCATTTGTAGGAATCAATAGTATAGGTAAATTAATTAAAGGACCTTTTAAAAGTAAACTCTCTAATCTTTCAACTCCTGCAGCCCATCCTACACCAGATATTTTTCCTCCTCCCAACTCATTAATTAAATTATCATATCTGCCTCCAGCTAATACTGCAAATCTATCATTTTTTGTTAGAGTAAATTCAAAAGTAGTATCGCTGTAATAATCTAGACCTCTTACTAAATAAGGGTCTACAGTGAAGGAAATATCTAATTCTTTGAGGGTGCTTTTTACATTCTTAAAGCTATTTACTTCTTCTGTTTTTAAAAAATCATAAATCACAGGAGCTTTTTCAAGTAAGGCTATATCTTCAGGTGCTTTAGAGTCTAAAATTCTTAAAGGGTTTCTATCAAGTCTTTTTAAACTATCAGAGGATAATTTTTTTTTATTACTATAAAAATAAGCCTTTATTTCTTTAATAAAGCTTTTTCTACTATCAGTTTTTCCAATAGTATTTATTTTAAGTTTTACATCTTTTTTTATATCCAGTTCTATTAAAAAATGATGAGCTGCTCTTATAACTTCACAATCTTCAAAATAGCTTCCCTTTCCAAAAAACTCTAAACCTACTTGATTAAATTGTCTCAATCTTCCTTGTTGAGGGCGCTCATATCTAAACATAGGCCCATAATAGAAATATTTTTGAGGTAAGTTTTGGGTAAAGCCATTTGATATTAAGGCTCTTGCAATACCAGCAGTTCCTTCAGGCCTTAAAGTTACACTATCATTGCTTTTGTCTAAAAAGGTGTACATTTCTTTCATTACAACATCTGAAGAGTCTCCCAATGTTCTAAGAAATACTTCACTATGTTCTATAATTGGAGTATTCATAGGAGTAAAGTTTAAAAGGGATACTACTTTTATAAAACTTTCTATAATACTTCTTTGTTTATAGAAGGAAGTTCCATAAGTATCGTGCATGCCTCTTACTGTAGAGATTTTTCTATTATTCATTTTTTAAATTTTCTTCAATCAGATCTGAAAGAACCTTTGTAAGGTCTTGATTTTTGCTTATGAAGCTTTTTTTCCCATTTAAATAAATTTGATGATTATTGTTTCCTCCGCCAGTAACTCCTAAGTCTACATGCTTAGCTTCACCTGGGCCATTAACAACACATCCAAGGATTGAAATACTAATATGTTTTTTAATGCCTGAATATTTATGTTCAATTTTTTTTACAGTCTCTATTACATCAAATTGCTGTCTAGCGCATGATGGACAAGAAATTATAGTTAATCCTGATTTTCTAATTCCTAAGGCATTTAAAATATCAATTCCTACCCTAACTTCATTTATTGGGTCATCAGACAATGACACCCTAATGGTATCACCTATTCCTTCATTTAGAAGGCTTCCTATTCCTATAGAAGATTTAACAGTTCCAGTGATTAGGCTTCCAGCCTCTGTTATTCCTAGATGTAGAGGGTAATTTGTTGCTTTTGCCAATAATTTGTATGAGTCAATTGCTAGTTGCACATTTGATGCTTTTACACTAATTTTTGTATTATAAAATTTAAGACTTTCTAAAATTTTAACATGTTTCAAAGCGCTCGCTAGCATTGCTTCAGGAGTAGCTCTATAATATTTATCAATAAATTCTTTTTCCAATGATCCTGCATTAACTCCAATTCTTATAGCGCAATTATTTTTTTTAGCTGCATCTACTACACTTTTTATTTTTTCTATGTTTCCAATATTACCAGGATTAATTCTTAAACAGGCGGCCCCTGCCTCTGCAGCCTCTATTGCCCTCTGACTATGAAAATGTATGTCAGCAATTATTGGAACTTTAGCTTTTCCTACTATTTTTTTTAGTGCTTTAGTAGAACTTTCATCTGGACAAGATACTCTTATTAAATCTGCACCAGCTTTTTCTAAAGCAACAATTTGTTTTAGAGTTTTTTCTAAGTTATGAGTAACAGTATTAGTCATTGATTGTACTGTTATAGGTGCTTCACTTCCTACTTTTATTTTTCCTAGAGTCACCAATCTGGTTTTTCTTCTTTTTAATTTATTCTGAAAATATTCCATAAAAACTCTATCTTAAAAGTTTTTCTAATTCAAAAAGTTCGTAGTATGTATTTCTATTCCAAAATAAAAATAATATACCAATCAATATAAGGGAAATTAAAATAATTAGCGATCCAAACTTCTGATCATTTTCCTTATTATTGTCTAAAGAGACACCAGAGTTTTTAATATCTATTGAACTATTTACAAATAAATTTTCAATATCACAAACCTCAAGAAGTTTAAGATCTCTCATATAAGTTTTCAAGAATCCTTTTAGATAACTATTTTTCTCATAATCATTTTGAGAAAATATTCCATTTTCAATATTCTTTAAAATACTTTTTTTTATTAAAAGTTTGGAAGACATAGCTTCTATTCTTTCACCAGTTTCCCTTCTTTTTTTTTGTATGAATGTTCCGAGTTCAAGAAAGTTTTTAAAAAT
>NHEU02000060.1 GCA_002171495.2 Alphaproteobacteria bacterium TMED93 | reverse complement strand
AATAAGGCCTAAGGCCAAAAAAAGCCAAATTTTTAAAGATATTTTAAATATTTAAGTATATATTTTAAACTCAAATAGTATTTAATCAGAGCATGGTAGTAAAATTAGTTTTAAAAAAATAATTTAGCTATTTCCTGAAATATGGCTATTTACTTCAGCTTTTTTTGCTGCATTTATAGCTTTAGAAACACAATCTATTACAATTTTTTCAACTAATTTTTCATCAGCAACTACCATTTTCATTCTAACCGCTAAAGCCATAGCTAATGACTGAATTATATCACCATTAGATAATTTAGTTATTTTGGTTTCCTTGTTAATATATGATAAAATTAAATCTAGTAATTGATGAACAGAAATAGGAGACTTAGTATCCTCAGATAACTCAAAAAGAAAGTTTATTTTGGTTAAAGTAGAAGTAGTAATAGAGTAAGGAAGTTTTGTAGTGTTTTTTTTCTTCATAAAATCTAATATAATAATATTATTTAAATAAACAAAAAAAATATGTGTTTTGTAAAAGGTGAAAAAAATATTTTAGGAACTGAGTTAATTCCATGTTCAACTGATCCAATGACTGGATTTTATAGAGATGGTTTATGTAAATCTTACTCAAATGATCCTGGTGAACACACAGTATGTGCTAAGCTTACAACCAAATTTTTAGTTTTTTCAAAGGATTTAGGAAATGACCTTATAACTCCTAGACAAGAGTTTGATTTTCCTGGATTAAAAGATGGAGATAATTGGTGTCTATGTGCGGATAGATGGCTTCAGGCACTTGAATTAAATATAGCACCTAATCTTTTATTAGAAGCAACTCATATTAGCTTTTTAAATAAAATCTCTTTCAATGACATAAAAAAATACTCCTTAGAATTTAAAAATATGAACTAATGTATAAAGTTTTATTAAATTTTTTTATATTTTTAAAATTATATTTTTTTATATTCTGTAATTCAGTTTTTTCTAACGATTTTAATAACTTTAAGAATTCTTTAATACAAGAAGGACTAAAATATGGGATTTCTAACAAAGTCTTAAAGGAAAATATATATCCTATTAAAAATATTAATACAAAAGTTTTAGAATTGTATAATAATCAACCAGAATTCAAAATTACTTTTCGCGACTACCAAAAAAGAAACATTAATACTAAAAGAATAGAGAAGGGAAAAAGATTACTTGTAAAGCATAAAGATATTTTTAATCAAATAAAAACTAAATACAGTGTTCCAGCAGAAATTATTGTAGCGATATGGGCTTTAGAAAGTAACTTCGGCTACTTTACCGGATCTTTTAATATTATAGAGGCGTTAACTACATTATCATTTGAAAGTAGAAGAAAAAAGTTTTTTAAAAAAGAATTATTCAATGCTTTAAAAATTTTAGAAAATAATTATATAGACTCAAATTCACTAAAAGGTTCTTGGGCAGGAGCAATGGGTCAAAGCCAATTTATGCCATCCAGCTATTTAAATTACGCAGTTGACTTTGATAATGATGGTAAGTTAGATATATGGAATTCTAATGCAGATGTATTTGCATCTATTGCTAACTACCTAAAAGCACATGGATGGAAAAAAAACGAACCTTGGTCATTTGAAATCAAGGAGTTTAAAGAAAATTCTATTAATTTAAAAAAAAAATACACTATTAAAGATCTAAAAAGCAATATTTTATTAGAACAAGATATTTCATACCTAGCAAATAATGTTACTGCACAAGTAAAGAGAATAGAAAGTTCTAATAATGTAGAAGATTTTTTAGTATTTAAAAACTTCTTAGTTTTAAAAAAATATAATAACTCTGACTTCTATGCACTTACTGTAGGTGCATTAGCAAATAAAATAAAATTGAAAAAATGAAAAAACTTTTTATAAAAATACTTTCTTTAACTTTAATTTTAATAATAAATAATTGTGCAAATACTAGAGTTGTTGTAGAAGGTGTCAAAACTGTAATAAAAGATGATAAAAAAGAAGTTATTAAAAAAAAAGAAACCATAACTACAAAAGGTCATTATAAAGTTGGGCAACCATATGTAATAAATAACATAAAATATATTCCTAGGTTAGTTTCATATTATGATAAAAATGGGATTGCTTCTTGGTATGGTCCTAAATTTAATAAAAAGCCTACTGCTAATGGTGAAATATTTAATCAAGATAAAGTTTCTGCAGCACATAAAACTCTTCCTTTGCCTAGCATCGTTAAAGTTACAAATTTAAGCACTAATAAACATTTATTTATTAGAGTTAATGACAGGGGGCCATTTGTAAATGATAGAATTATAGATTTATCAAAGCAAGCAGCAATTGAACTTAATATTTTTTTAAAAGGAACTGAAAAAGTTAACGTTAAGCTATTAGATAGCGGTCCGCATCTTTTAGATAGTAAATACTTAAACCAAAATTATTTGAAAGAATATGCAAATAATTTAGAAAGAAAAAACAATAAAGACAAGGCAGATATAAAAGATGTTAATTTTATTCAATTAGGAGTTTTCACTATCAAAAATAATGCGTTAAATTTAATTGAAGATATAAAAAATAAATATAATAATTCAGATTTAAGTATTTTTTTAAGTGAGACTGATAAAAATAAAATTTATAAAGTTTTAATTGGACCTTTCCAAAACCTTAAAGGTGCTAAAAATATAGCTGATAATCTTACAAAACTTGGCTATACTAATATAATTTTAAATGAAAAGGATAATCAATAGTGTTGCCAATTATAAAATCTTTTATTTCTTTTATAGTATTTTTTAATCTAAATATTGTTATNGCTTCAAATTTTTCTTCTAAAGCAGAGTATGCAACAGTAATTGACTTAGCTACAGAAGCAGTCCTATATTCTAAAAATACTAAGAGCAAAATCTATCCTGCATCAATGAGTAAATTAATGACTCTTTATATNTTATTTGAAGAAATACAAAATGGAACTCTTTCCTTAGATTCTAAATTAGTAGTTAGTGAAAAAGCTTGGCGCAAGGGTGGTTCTAAGATGTTTCTTGAACCTGGAAAAGAAGTATCTGTAAAAGATATACTTAAAGGTATAATCATACAGTCTGGAAATGATGCTTGTATAGTTGTAGCAGAGAGTATATCAGGTGATGAAGATAGCTTTGCTGATTTAATGAATGAAAAAGCAGTAGAATTAGNTCTGGAAGCTAGTAATTTTACAAATTCTACTGGTTGGCCAGATGAAAATCATTATATGACTGTTTCGGATTTAGCTTTATTGTCAGCAAGGATTATTAAAGACTTTCCAGAGTTTTTTCATTTTTTTAAAGAAAAAAGTTTTACATATAATAATATATCTCAAAATAACAGAAACCCTTTGCTATTTTCTTATAAATTTGCTGACGGTCTTAAAACTGGATATACTGATGCATCTGGATACTCTTTAGCTGCTACAGCCTTAAAAAATAATAGAAGATTAATTCTTGTAGTTAGTGGATTAAATTCAGAAAAAGAAAGAAAGCAGGAAACAAAAAAACTATTTGAATGGGCATATAAAAATTTTATAAATATAAAACTTTTTGATAATAATGATGTTGTACAACAAGCAGATGTATGGATAGGAAAAAAAGCTGTAACTGATCTTTATAGTAATAAAGATATTTATTTTACAATAAAAAAAGAAAATAAAAAAAAATATACTGCTAAAGTTATATTTAATAACCCAATAGTGGCTCCAATCAANTTAAATACNTCTTATGGAAAAGTAGTAATNACGGATACAGTNAAAGGAGTTNNAGAGTATCCNCTATANGCTANAGAAGAAATAAATAAAGCTGGTTTTTTTAAAAAAATTACTACAGCAATTAGTTACTTAATATTTGGAGGCTACGCTGAGTAAAGAGAAGGTAGGCAAGGGTATGCTTATCACCTTTGAGGGAATAGATGGATCAGGAAAATCTACCCAGATAAAAAAGTTAAAAGATTTTTTAAAAAAAAAAAATATTAATAATTTTATTTTTACTCGTGAGCCTGGCGGCAGTGATTTAGGTAATAAAATTAGAAAATTATTAATAAATAATAATAAAAACAATACTATTTCTAGAGAAGCTCAGATTTTATTGCTTATTGCTGCAAGATATGAACATTATGAAAAGTTAATTATTCCACTCATAAAAAAAAATAAAGTTGTAGTGTCAGATAGATTTGGAGATTCTACTTTTGCTTATCAATGTGGAAATAATAAATATTTACANAATTTATTAACTAATTTTAATCAATTACTTTTTAAAAAATTTCAACCTAATTTAACCTTTTTATTAGACATAAATCCGAATTTAGCCTTAAAAAGAATTAGTAAGAGAAGGTTAAATAATGCGTTTGATAAAAAAGCTTTATCTTTTTATAAAATAGTTAGGTCAAACTATTTAATNCTTGCTAAATCAAATAATAGNATCAAANTTCTNAATGCTGAAGAAAANCAAGATAAAATTTTTGAAAAAATTACTAATATTATTTTTAAATATATAAAGTAGCTATGCTAATAGAAAATGAAAAAATACTAAAAAACTTTGTAGGCAATAATGTTATTGCTAGCAACTTAATAAAATCTCTTAATAACTCTAATTTCTGTGGAGTATGGCTTTTAAAGGGCCCAAAAGGAATAGGAAAATCAAAACTAGCAAATATTATAATCTCAAAAATTTTGCATATACCTAATAAATCATCAGAGTTAGTGCATCCNGATTTGTTTGTTTTAAAAAATAGCACTAATGATAAAAAATTTATTTCTGTTGAGAATGTAAGAAAAGTTTCAGCTTTTCTTTCAAAAACTTCTATAAAAGGAAAATATAAATTTGTTTTAATAGATTCNTTNAGTGATATTAATTTATTTGGCTATAACGCTTTACTAAAAACTATAGAAGATTACGGTAAGTATACTAACTTTTTTCTTATTGACCATATGACATGCGAAATACCAAAAACTATAAATTCAAGATGTAATACATTTACTTTTAAAAAACTAAGTATTGAAAATGTTAGATTTTTACTTGAAAATCTTGATAATAATAGTGAAGAACATCACTCACTTTCAATATTAGCAAATGGAAGTTTAGGTGAAGCATTAACACTTCAAAAATTTAATGCTTTAGATATTCATAAAATGTATTGTGAATTTATTTTAGAAAAAAATAATTTAAATTCTTTACAAAGTATTTTTAAAAAAAAGGACAATAATGTCTTAAATATTTCTTTTTTGTTACTATTTAGGTTACTGATGCTTGCCTTGAGAAAGCTAAATAATATTNATTATACTATATTAAATGATCTAGAAGAAGAAGTAATAGTGTCGCTCACTAAATCTTTAGATTGTGAGAAAATTTTAAATTTAATAGATAACTTGAATAATAATAAACATAATACTATAAATTTAAATTTAGATATGTATACAAGCATAATTTTATTTTTAAATGAGTTAAAAGAAAATATAGATAAAAATGCAAAATAAATTTTATATTACAACGCCTATTTATTATGTAAATGATAAGCCTCATTTAGGGCATGCGTATACTAGTTTAGTAGCAGATACTGTTGCTAGATATAAAAAACTTTTTAACAAAGACGTTTTTTTTATTACTGGTACAGATGAACATGGCCAAAAAGTCGAAGAAGCCGCAAAAAAAAAAAATACATCTCCTAAAGAATTTGTAGATAAAGTATCAAAGCAGTTTATTAATTTAACGGAATTGTTAAAACTAACAAATAACGACTTTATTAGAACCTCTGAAGATCGTCATAAAGAATATGTCAAAACTGTATGGAAAAAACTTGAGAAATTAGGTGATATTTATCTTGATACTTATAAAGGATGGTATTCCATTACTGATGAAAGCTTTATAGCGGAAAANGAAATTACCACAGATAAAAAAAATCAAAAAATTGGACCATCAGGAGACATTCTGCAATGGTTAGAAGAACCAAGTTATTTTTTTAGATTATCTAAGTGGCAAGATAAATTACTAGAATTTTACTCAAAAAACCCTGATTTCGTAAAACCAAAATCCAGATATAATGAAGTCATAAAGTTTGTAGAAAAAGGTTTGCAAGATTTATCTATTTCTAGAACAAGTTTTTCTTGGGGAATAAATGTCCCAGGATCTTCTAACCATATAATTTATGTTTGGTTAGATGCTTTATTTAATTACATAAGTGTTTTAACTAAGAACAATAAATTCGATAATTACTGGCCTGCTGATGCACATATTGTAGGAAAAGATATTTTACGATTTCATGCTATATTTTGGCCAGCATTCTTGTTGTCAGCTAATTTAAAGTTACCAAAAAAAGTTTTTGCACATGGCTGGTGGACAATAGATGGCGAAAAAATGTCAAAGTCTTTAGGAAATGTAATAGATCCTGTGTATCTTGTAGAAAAGTATGGTGTCGATCAAATAAGATATTTTTTATTAAGAGAAATACCTTTTGGAGAAGATGGAAATTTTTCTGAGCTGTCTTTAATCAAAAGATTAAATAGTGATTTAACTAATGATTTGGGTAATTTGATTCAAAGGGTTTTAAGTATGGTAATTAAATACAATAATGGNGAAGTTTNAGAGAGAAANAANATGGATAGTGATGATAATACATTAATAAATATGCCNGAAGAACAGTTTTCAAAATACTGTGAATTAATGGAAAATTTTGAATTCAGTAATGCTTTAAGTATTGTTTGGGAAATTATCAGAAAAGCTAACTCATATGTTGATCATAAAGCTCCATGGAATTTATATAAGGATAATAAAGTAAAACTAGCTACAACATTAAATGTTTTAGTGAATACTATTTTTAAAATTAATATTTTAATTCAACCATTCCTTCCCATTTCTGCTAAAAAAGTATTCCATCAACTAAATGTAAAAGAATTCAATGATTTTACTTGTATAAAACATNAAATAAAAGTAGGTTCAAAAATTAATAAACCAGAAGGAGTTTTTCCTAGAATATAATATTAAGAGGATTTTAATTATGCTTGTAGATAGTCACTGTCACTTAAATATGTCTGATTTCAATAATGATTTAGATTCAATAATTTCTAATGCAAAAAGAAATCAAATAAATGGTTTATTAACAATTTGTACTGAATTAAATGAACTTAAAGACTTAAAGTTAATTTCTAAAAAAGATAATAACATTTGGTATAGTGGGGGGATCCATCCTAATAATATAAATGATTATGTTAATAAAGATTTAGATACAATTATTGACTATTCNTCTGATAAAAAGTTTATAGCCATNGGAGAAACTGGNTTAGATTANTTTTATAAAAANCCAAAGAAAGAAATACAAAAAGATAGCTTTATTAAACATATAAATATTGCTAGAGATTTAGATTTGCCAATAATAGTTCATACTAGAGATGCTGATAGGGATACTATAGATATTCTTAAAAATCAGTATCAAAAAGGAAAGTTTAAAGGAGTAATACACTGCTTTAGTGCAACAGAAGAGTTGGCGATGGAAGCACTAGATATAAATTTCTATATTTCTGTTTCAGGAATAGTAACTTTTAAAAATGCACAAAGCCTTAGAGAAACAATTAAAAAAATACCTCTTAANAGGTTATTAGTTGAGACAGATGCTCCATATTTAGCTCCAGTACCAAATAGAGGAAAAAGAAATGAGCCTGCATTTGTTAAAGATACAGCATTATTTTTAGCAGNTTTAAAAGAAGTAACCTTTGAAAAACTAGCAGAACATACAACTCAAAACTTTTTAAAACTTTTTAGTAAAGCAGCTATTATATGAAAGTTACTATATTAGGTTCAGGTTCCTCTGGTGGGGTACCACTAATAGGTAACTATTGGGGTAATTGTGACCCTAATAATATAAAAAATAATAGAACAAGAGTATCTATTGTAATAAGTATTAATGACAATAACTTATTATTTGATACCTCCCCAGACTTAAGGATTCAGTCTATTAAAAATAATATTAATAACATTGATGCTGTTTTTTGGACACACTCACATGCAGACCATGCTAATGGAATAGATGATTTAAGACAGTTTCTTTGGTCTAAAAAAGAAAAACTTCCCGTATATGGAAACAAAAAAACTATTGATGATCTAAAAGTTAGATTTGATTATATTTTTGAACAAAATAATTCATATTTTCAACCTCCTTTAGATATAAATATAATTGAAAATAATAATCTTAAATTTAATGATATTAATATAATAGCTTTTAATCAAAATCACGGAAAAGAAACAACATTGGGATTCAAAGTAAATAATTTTGTTTATTCTACAGATGTTAAATCTTTTCCTAAGGAATCAGAGAAACACTTATATAATTTAGATTTATGGGTTGTTGACTGTGTAAGATATGAACCTCATTATAGTCATTCTCATTTTGATCAGACAATATCATGGATTAATAAGTATAAACCAAAAAAAGCAATACTTACTCATTTAGGAGCTTGGTTGGATTATGATGAACTGTTAAGTAAGTGTCCTAAAAACGTTGAGCCTGCCTATGACGGCCTTGTAATTAAAATAACATAATATATGTTATGCGAACTAATAATAAAATATTAGAACAAGTAGTAAGCTTACTTACTAGTATAGACTTAAATATAATAAACAATATTTCTTCTAAAAAAAAAAAAGAAAAACTATTTAAATACTTAAACGAGGAATTCCTTAACATAGAGGATTATAAACATTTATTATCAAATATTAAATTATCTAAAGAAGATGTATTAGAATTACTTTATCTAATAATTATTGTTATAAGTGGTAGTGAAAAAATTAAATTTAAGGATAGTTTTTCTGAAACAAAGAAATTAATTAAACAAGCTGCAGAACTAGGGTTTACCTGGCCAAATAGTAGTAGTTGTTTTGATAAAGTAAATGAAGAGTTTGCAGAGCTTCAAAATGCTATAAAAAGTAAAAATACTAAAAATATTAAAGAAGAAATAGGAGACCTTCTTTTTACATTACAATGCTATGCAGAAATAAGGAACTATAACCTTAATGATATATTATCAAATTCAAATAATAAATTTGAAAAAAGATTTAGTAAATTGAAAGAAATTGCTGAGTTTGAAAATATAATATTAAATAAAGCTTCATCTAAAACTAAAGAACAATTATGGAAAAAAGCAAAAAAAAAAGTCAAATTACCTTAGTAGTTTTATTAGAGAAGATGTATCCCACCTTTTGCCACCTATATTAAGTATATTAGAATAAAATTGGTCTATAATAGCAGTAATAGGAAGTCTAGCCCCTACATCATCAGCTTGCTCCAAACATATTTTCAAATCTTTTCTCATCCATTCTACTGCAAAACCAAAGTCAAACTGATCTTTTGACATAGTCTGATATCTATTTTGCATTTGCCATGAGGAAGCAGCCCCATCTTTAATTACACCAATTACTTTATCAATATCTAAGTTTGCTTTTTGTCCAAAATTAATAGCTTCTGAAAGGCCTTGCAACAAACCAGCAATACAAATTTGGTTAACCATTTTCGCTAGTTGCCCTGTACCTGTTTTACCAATTAGAGTAGCATTTTTTGCATAACTCATAAGCAAAGGCTTAATTTCATTGTAAATATTCTCATCTCCTCCAACCATTATAGTTAATTGACCATTTTCAGCACCAGCTTGACCGCCAGAAACAGGAGCGTCCATAAAATTAACATTTTTTGTATTTTTGCAAAAACTGTATAGTTCTGATGTAATTTTTGCAGAAGCTGTGGTATGATCTACAATGATTGATTTTTCTGGAATAGTAGAGATAATACCCTCATCCCCTCTTACTACTTGATTAACATCGTTATCATTACCAACACACATAAAAACTATATCGCAGCCTTTTGCTGCTTCTGCTGGACTATTAGTAATTATTCCATCAAACTTTGAGATCCAATTTTCAGATTTCTTTACACTTCTATTGTAAACTTTTACCTTTAAACCTTTGTTTTTATTTGCTAAATGACCCGCCATAGGAAAACCCATAACTCCTAAACCTATAAAAGAAACTTTCATTTTTTTATCCTCTCAACTTTCTTATACTATAATAATTAATTTATTATAACAAGGTTTACAATCTTTATTTTATTGATTTTAAGTTATATTATTTGCATTATTCTTTATAAAATTATTTTATAAAATTATACATAGCATATAGCTAAAAAAAAAATATATCAAAATTTACTCAATTTATTTTTTAATGTAGAGTATTTTTTAGGAATTATATTATGTCTTGGAAAAAAGAAATTGAAGAAATTAAATTAAGAAAATCTATTGCTCTTAAACTAGGCGGTAAAGATAAAGTAAAAAGACAACATAATGCAGGTAGACTTACTGTAAGAGAAAGAATTTCTTATTTATTAGACAAAGATAGTTTTAATGAAGTTGGTATACTATCAGGTCAGTCTAGCTATGACAGTATTGGTAACCTTAAAGATATTACACCAGCTAATTCTATTATTGGTCATGGCTTAATTAATAATATGCCTGTTGCTGTATACGGTGATGATTTTACTATTAGAGGAGGAGCAGCAGACGCAGCAATTTGGGAAAAAATGATTTCCGCTGAAAAATTAGCAAATGACTATGAAATTCCTATAATCCGTCTGATTGAAGGAACAGGAGGTGGAGGATCAGTAAAATCCTTGGAAAAAGATGGTTATTCTTATGTACCTGCCAATCCTGGTTGGGATGTAGTTGTTGATAACCTAAATAAAGTTCCAGTTATCTCTTTAGCATTAGGTCCAGTTGCCGGATTAGGCGCGGCTAGGCTAGTTAGCAGCCACTTTTCTTTGATGGTTAAGGAGTTAAGCCAGATTTTTGTTGCAGGCCCTCCTCTTGTAGAAAAAGTAGGAGAAAAATTAACAAAAGAAGAATTAGGTGGATACGATATACATAGTAAAAATGGCGTAATAGACAATGTTGCTTTCACGGAAAAAGAAGCTATGGATAAAACTAAACTATTTTTATCATACATGCCTAAATCTGTTTATCAAATTCCCCCTGTAATTAAAAGCAAAGACTCTGCAAATAGAGTAGATAAATCTTTAATAAATATTATTCCAAAAAATAAAAGAGAAAGTTACGATATAATGCCAATTATAAAATCTATTCTTGATAAAAGCTCATTTTTTGAAATTGGAGAAAATTATGGATTATCTGTTATTACTGGGTTAGCAAGATTAGATGGATATCCTGTTGCAGTAGTTGCTAACAACCCTCAAGTGTATGGAGGGGGATGGACATCTAATGCTTCAAAAAAAATTATAAAACTTTTAGATTTTGCACAAACCTTTCACTTTCCTATTTTACATCTAGTAGACAATCCTGGCTTTGTTATAGGGAAAAGTGCTGAAAAAGATGCTACTATAAGATATGGTGCCAGAGCACTAGCAGCTATTTATCAATTAAATATACCAATATGTACTGTATTACTTAGAAAGGCTTTTGGAGTAGCTGGCGCCGCTAATACTAATCATGTAAAGTATAGATATAGATTAGCTTGGCCATCTGGAGATTGGGGCTCACTTCCATTTGAAGGTGGTATTGAAGCCGCATACAAATCAGATTTAGAGAAATCAAATGATCCTGAACAACTTAAAAAAGATATAGAGAAAAAAATTAAAATAGCTTCTTCTCCATTTAGAACAGCAGAAAAATTCCTAATAGAAGATATTATAGATCCAAAAGATACTAGGACAAAAATCTGTCAATGGATTAAAATAGCTTTTCCTACTCTAAAAACAGGAGCAAGCTCATTTGGTTTTAGACCATAAAAAATATTAAAAAAAAAGGGCAGTAAACTGCCCTTT
>NHEU02000013.1 GCA_002171495.2 Alphaproteobacteria bacterium TMED93 | reverse complement strand
AAAGGAACTCCTCTTGCTCTAACTTCAATTATTGCTCCACAAGATGATCCAGCTTTTCTTATCCCAAGTAAATATTTTTCCCAAAGTTTAACCACAGTTTTATCAGGACAAAAAAATGGGTTACTAGAAATTGTTTTGTCTTTCCATTTCTTTAAGTCACATCCTAATATCCCTAATTGTGTAACAGCACCAACAGCTTGATACTTCTTTCCAATTTTACTTTTCAAAACAACTTTTGCAATAGCACCCGCCGCAACTCTAGCCGCAGTCTCGCGAGCAGATTGTCTTCCACCGCCTCTGTAATCCCGGATACCATATTTTTTGAAATAAGTATAATCTGCATGCGCTGGTCTAAACTTCTTTTTTATTTCTTCGTAATCTTTTCCTCTTGAGTCGGAGTTCTTAATTACCATACCTATAGGTGTTCCAGTAGATTTGCCTTCAAATAATCCTGAAACTATTTTTATTATATCTTTTTCTTTTCTTTGTGTAACATACTTAGATTTTCCTGGGCGTCTTTGATTTAAATATTTTTGAATAAAAGATTCTTTTATTTCAATATTAGGAGGAACTCCATCTAAAACGGCACCTATTTCTTTTCCATGGCTTTCTCCCCATGTTGTAAGACTTAATATTTTTCCAAAGGTATTACTAGACATTTATACTTTACTAATATCTGGAGCATTAACATTTTTCATTCCAATAACATTATAGCCACCATCTACGTGCAAAATTTCACCTGTAGTTCCACTACTTAAATCTGATATTAGATAAACACCAGCTCCTCCTACGTCATCTAATGTAATGTTTCTTTCAAGCGGAGAATTATACTCATTCCACTTTAAGATATATCGAAAGTCAGAAATTCCTGCTGCAGCAAGGGTTCTTACTGGACCAGCAGAAATAGCATTTACTCTAATATTTTTTTTACCCAAGTCTGCAGCTAAATATTTCACACTACTTTCTAGAGCAGCTTTAGCAACTCCCATAACATTGTAGTGTGGTATTACCTTTTCTGCTCCATAATAAGACAGAGTTAATAAACTAGCATTACTATTTAAGTAAGGTAGAGCGTTTTTTATTAAGGAAGTAAAAGAAAAACATGAAATTTCCATTGTTTTTAAGAAGTTATCCTTGGTGGTGTCAAGATAATCTCCATTCAACTCTTCTTTATCAGAAAAAGCAACTGCATGTATTAAAAAATCAATATTACCAAAATCAATTGATAGTTTTTTAAAAAAAGCTGGAGTTCCTTCGTAATCTTGTACATCAAACTCATAGATGAAGTTTGAATTAACTTTATTAGCTAAAGGAATAATTCTTTTTTTTAAAGCTTCACTTTGGTATGTAAAAGCAATAGAACCTCCAGCTTGAAAAACACTATTTGCTATTCCCCAAGCTAAAGATCTCTCATTAGCAACACCAACAATTAATCCTTTTTTTCCTTTTAATAAGTTATTATTCATATTATCTATAATCTTCTTCNATATACTATTAATTATCATTTTTTATAATATAATTACAATTATTATTTTTAATAAATATTATGACAAANGCTATTTTTTTTGACATTTTTGGTACTCTAGTAGATTGGAGAGGNTCTTTAATAAAAAANTTACGAAAAAGTAGAGTTTTTGATGNCTATGATGACTCTTTTATAGAATTNCTNGTTATTAATTGGAGACTTGAATATCAACCTATTNTAAATANGGTNAANAAAAAGAAAATTCCCTGGATGATTTTAGATGATTTACATTTAATATCTTTTAATAATGTATTAAAAAAAATGAGCATTGATCATGTCACTGAAAATCAAAAAAAAGATTTAGTTTTTTTATGGCATAAATTATATCCATGGAAAGACTCAATAAAAAGCTTGAATATATTACAAAAGAAATACGTAACATGTAGTCTATCAAATGGAAATATTAATCTACAAAAAAATTTATTTAAATATGCAGGTTTGAATTTTAACTTTATTTTTTCCGCAGAACATTTTAAAAAGTATAAGCCTCATCCTTCTGTATACTTAGGAGCAGCAAGTAATTTAGGAGTTAAACCTAAAGATTGTTTTTTAGTAGCTTCTCATAAAAGTGATTTACAAGCAGCTAATAAGCTAGGATTTAATACAATTTTTATTAATAGAGAAAATGAATATGGAAAATTTTCTAAGAAATTTAAAAAAACATTATTTGAACCAAATTTAAGTGTAAACTCTTTGGAAGACTTAAAAAATTTATCTATCTACTGGTAAAGCAAACTTAATGTTTCTGCAACAAGTGCAGGCTTTTCATGGTTTTTAATTTCTATTGTCACTTTACTATTTAGTAAAATACCTCCTTTATAATCTTTGGCATCTTGCACTGAGATATTTGCTCTAATATAGCTATTGCAAATTACAGGAGAAATAAATCTAATTTTTTCTGTNCCATAATTTAGAATTAATTTTAAATTTTTACATTCCCATATATCGTTAACAAATTTTGGAATTAAAGATAAGGAATAGTAGCCATGGGCTATAGTTTTTTTAAAAGGACTATCTGTTATTGCTTTGTCTCTATTAACATGTATCCATTGATAATCTTCGGTAGCATTTGCAAAGTTATCTATCTCTTCTTGAGTTACCAGTTTCCAAGCACTAGTTCCCAATAACTCACCTATAATATTTTTAAATTCTTTTGGAGTATCTATAACTTTTTTANNNATACAATTAAATGTTAACATTTTNAAAAAAAAATGCTATCCATATTGAATGAATTTCAAAAATGACTTAATGTACAAAGTTACTAGAGAGGGTGGAACAGAGCCACCTTTCTCAGGAGAATATAATGAAAATAAAAAAAAAGGAAAATATTTATGTATTCACTGTAAAACAATATTATTTTCATCTGAAAAAAAATTTGACTCTGGAACAGGTTGGCCAGCATTTTATGATGTAGAAAATAAAAAATCTGTAATAGAAATAGAAGATAATAGTTTTGGTATGAAAAGAATAGAAGTTAAGTGTAGTTCTTGTAACTCCCATCTAGGTCATGTATTTCCTGATGGCCCTAAACCTACAGGCCTTAGGTACTGTATAAACTCAGTCTCTTTGAAATTCATTGATAAAACTTAATTAAATTTTTGCGGTATAGCTAAAAAGCTTATGTTTTAACAACCATTTTAACCATCTTTTTTCTATAGATAAGGCTACTTCACTATTACAAACTGAAGTCTCAAATATTATAGATAATAAAGCATTATAAGCAGGTTTTTTATTTTTATAAATACTATGNATTTTAGAATTATAAAATATAAATGTATTTGTAAATATTTGATCCCAGAAAAAGCTTTTACCTTCTAATTTAATATCATTATCAATATTATCATTAAATAATTTCAATTTTGTACCTTGCTCATATGTTATTTTTTTATCTATTAAAAAAGCTTGTAATGAATTTTTATATCCAATAAGTTTAGTTAATCTTTGANTTGTTCCAAAAAAAGGAATAATACCATGACTAGTTTCATTNAATTTTAATAGCGTATCTTTTTCAGCTTTAATAAAGTTACAAGACAGAGCTATTTCCATTGCAGGACCTTGGACAACTCCATTTATTTCAGAAGAAAAAATAACTTTACTTTTTTGCATAGTTTCAGAAATTAATTGAAACATTCTCAATCTTTTATCAATATCGGGACTATTTTTATTTAAAACTAAATTTTTAAACAATAATTTACTATCGAAGTCACCAACTATATTTAAAATTATATCTTTGTATTCTTTATCTATGCGAAGAATTAACTTTAGAAAGTTTTCTATTTCGTTTTCATTGTACTCATCACCTGAAATTTTTATTGTTTTTGTTTCCTCACAAAAATCAAAAGTTGCTTTAGCCAATTTATACTCTTTCTATAATTGTGGCAGTACCCATTCCTGCACCTACACATAATGTTATTAACCCAGTAGAAAGATCTCTTCTTTCTAACTCGTCCAAAATAGTGCACATTAACATAGCTCCTGTGGCACCTAATGGATGTCCCATAGCTATTGCTCCACCGTTTACATTAACAATATCATCATTAATTCTTATAGCGTCCATGTACCTAAGCACTACCGCAGCAAAAGCTTCGTTAACCTCAAATAAATCTATATCATTGGCTTGCATTTTTGCTCTCTTAAGTACTTTTTTAGTAGCATATTCTGGCCCAGTAAGCATTATTGTTGGTTCTGTTCCAATTGATGCAAAGCCTTTTATTTTTGCTCTAGGTTTTAGATTTAATTTTTTTCCTATCTCTGCATTCCCTATTAATAAGGCCGCCGCACCATCTACTATGCCTGAAGAATTTCCAGCGTGATGCACATGATTAATTTTTTTATTTTCCGGGTATTTTAATAGCGCAACATCGTCTAATCCAGAATCAAAACCTATTTTTTCAAAAGAAGGTTTTAAGGATCCTAGAGTTTGCATTGTTGTATTTTCTCTAATCAATTCATCTTTATTTAACATTAGGTCACCATTTTGATCATAAATTTCAAAAATACTATTTTTAAAATATTTATTTTTCCAAGCATTGCTCGCTTTTTTTTGAGAATTAACGGCATATAAATCAACATCATCTCTGGAATAACCATATTTGGTAGCTAATAAATCAGCTGATATTCCTTGAGGAACAAAGTAAGTTTTAAAGGCAACTGAAGGATCTGCCATCCAAGCGCCGCCTGCACTACCTAAAGGAACTCTAGACATAGACTCTACTCCACCTCCTATAGTAAGATCAGATTGCCCACTTATAACTTGTGCGGCAGCTATATTGCAAGCCTCTAATCCAGAAGCACAAAATCTATCAACTTGTGTTCCNGGTACAGACTGATTATAATNTGCATCTANTACTGCNAATCTAGCAATGTCTGANCCTTGTTCAAAAANAGGNTGNACNCANCCTAANACTACNTCATCTAGATAACTAGTATCTAGTTGATTTCTTTCTTCTATTTTTTTTANTGTTTTTGAAGCAAGTTTGATAGGAGCTACTTGGTGTAAAGACCCTGTTTTTTTTCCTATACCTCTTGGAGTTCTAATAGCATCAAAAATGTATGCATCAATCATAATATTTTCCTATAAATTTCTAGAGATTATTTCTTTCATAATTTCATTTGTTCCACCATAAATTCTTTGAATTCTTGAGTCTAAAAAAGCTCTTGAAATAGGATATTCTTGCATATATCCATAACCACCAAATAATTGAAGGCATTCGTCCATTACTTTAAACTGTAATTCGGTGCAAAATAATTTTGCTATTGCACCATCTTCTGCTGAAAAATTATTATTTATATGTTCTTTTATGCATCTATCTATATAAGTTCTAGCTACAGTAATTTCAGCTTTTAACTTTGATAAAATAAATTTNGTATTTTGAAAGTCTATNATTTTTTTATNAAAGGCTTTTCTTTGTTTTGTNTAAGTNATTGTCCAATTTAATGCAGCTTCTGCNGCTGAAACGGCTGTAACAGCAATGGATAATCTCTCTTGNGGTAACTCATCCATTAANTGAAAAAANCCCTGTCCAGAATTACCTAATATGTTTTCTANAGGTAATTCNACATNTTCAAAAAATAACTCAGAAGTATCTTGTGCTTTCATACCAATTTTTTTTAAGTTTCTTCCTCTTTTAAATCCTTTTCTGTGTTCTTCACATAGAACTATAGAAATACCTTTTGCTTTCTTCGTAAGATCAGTTTTAGCTATCACTAAAATTAAGTTGGCATTATGNCCATTTGTAATAAAAGTTTTAGAACCATTTAAAATTANTTTCTTATCANGTATTAAAGCATTTGTTTTAATNTTTTGAAGGTCTGATCCTGTATTAGGTTCAGTCATAGCAATAGCAGTAATTAATTCACCCTTTATCATTTTTGGAAGAAGGTTTTCTTTCTTTTTTTCTGTACAATAATTTATTATATATGGAGTGACTATATCAGAGTGCACTGCAAAACCTGGCCCCGTCGCACCTATTTTAGCAAGTTCTTCAATAACTATAACATTGAACCTAAAATCACCTTCTATGCCACCATATCTTTTTGGTACATTAGGACAGAGTATGCCTATTTCTCCTGCTTTAAGCCAGAGTTCTTTGGGTACAAATCCATTTTTTTCCCAATTATCATGATATGGAAGAATTTCTTTTTCTACAAATTTACTAGTTGTGTTTCTAAAAACACTTTGTTCTTCTGTAAACAAATTTCTATCAAACATCATAAAACTTTATCTTAAAATAAAGTTTTGTAAATAATCTTTAATTTACAAACTTTTTATAAAGCTTTCTCATGCCAATAATCCACTTTTCTGGATCTTCTGCTTTAATTTTAATATATTTTCTTACAACTTCATGAGGAGTAATTAAAAACTTACCTTTACTCATTTCCTCAAGAGTAATTTTAGCTACTTCTGAAGCTTCTAGCATGCCATTAATTCCAGCAACACCTCCATTTTTAATATTTTCAGTCATTGGAGTATTCANNCCCTGCGGNCATAGCAAACTTACTCCTANACCAAAGTCGCCGTAAGTAATTGATAACCACTCTGCAAATCCTACTGTTGCATGTTTAGTTGTAGAATATGTTGCTGAACCAACCTGAGATAGCAAGCCTGCAGCTGACGCAGTGATTAAAAACCAACCATTTTTTTTTAAAACCATTTTAGAGATACAGTTTCTTACTATGTTAATGTGCTGTAAAACATTGGTTTTCCAAATGGTATTCCAATGATCTTCAGATGCTAATCCGTCATCATCTTTAGCAATNCCTGCATTNCAGCAGATGAGGTCTATATGTTCANACTTTTTATATATTTCTTCAAAAACTATTTTTATTGCGTCATTACTTCCAACATCACATTTATAATAATCAANACTACCTTGGTTTGAGTTTTTTAAATCAATATTTATAATTTTCTTTGCTTTTCTTGATTGAAGTTCATTGATAAGTGCTAGACCAATACCACTTGAACCTCCTGTAACTATACATACCTTATCCAAGGCATCGAATGTATTTTGATTNGCAAAAGTATTAAGATTTTTCATTAAGTTTANATTCAATATATAATATAATTAAATATATTATAAAAAATTACAATGCTAATAAATAATAAAAGTTATAGAACTATCTGGTACGATAAATCCTCAGAAAGTGTTAAAATAATAGATCAAACTAAACTTCCATTTAAATTAGAAGTTATATCTTTAAAAAAAGCAGATGATGTCATTAAAGCAATAAATGAAATGAAAGTTAGGGGCGCTCCTCTTATTGGTGCAACTGCAGCTTATGGGATTTTTTTAGCTTATAGAGAACTTAAAAATAAAAGTAAAATTATAGATGAAGCCTATAAAATAAAAGAAACTAGACCTACAGCTATTAATTTATTTTGGGCAGTTGACAAAATGCTATCTAAAATTGACTGCAATGTAAATATAGCTAAAACAGAAAAAATTTTATTTGAGGAAGCAAAAAAAATTTGTGAAAATGATATTAATAGTTGCAAAAAAATTGGTCTAAATGGTTTAAAGATAATAAAAAAATTTCATAAAAATAAAAAAGAAAAGGTTAATATTTTGACGCATTGTAATGCTGGCTGGCTCGCAACTATTGATTGGGGAACAGCTACAGCTCCTGTCTATTACGCAAAAAAAAATAATATAAATGTACATGTTTGGGTAGACGAAACTAGGCCAAGAAATCAAGGAGCCTCTTTGACAAGTTATGAATTAAATAATGAAGATGTAGAAAATACAATTATATCAGATAATACAGCAGGTCTTTTAATGCAAAGAGGAAAGATAGATTTGTGCATTGTTGGAGCTGATAGAGTTACTAGTAATGGACACGTAGCTAATAAGATAGGAACGTTTATGAAGGCTGTAATGGCAAGAGAGTTTAACATACCCTTTTATGTGGCAATCCCTACTTCAACTATAGATTGGAAAATAAAAAAATATCAGGATATAGTTATTGAAGAAAGAGTAGGTACAGAATTAAGTGAAATAACAGGACTAGATAATAAAAATAAAATTAGAAAAATAAAAATTTATCCAAGTAAAAGCAAAGTTTATAACCCAGCGTTTGATATTACTCCTAGTAGATTTATTAGTGCTTTTATAACAGATAAAGTAATTATTAAGGCTAATTATAAAGAAATTGCAAGGTTAAAGGATGAAAGAGTTAGAAAAAAAAAAAAAAATAATTAATTATTCTAGGACTTTTGAAAAGGATAAATTTTCTCCTATAAGATCTGGAAATATATCAATAAAGCATAAGAGGGGAAATTTAGAAGGTTTTTTGATTTCACCTTCTGGTAAAAAAAATATTGAATTAAAGACTAATGATATAGTTTTTGTTGCAATGACAGGAGAAGCAGAAAAAAATAAAAAGCCTTCTTCGGAATGGAGATTTCATTTAGATCTTTATAAATCTAGTAAATGTAATGCAATTGTTCATGCTCACTCTAAGTTTAGTGTAATTTGTTCTTGTTTATTTAAAGAAATACCATCCTTTCATTATATGATAGCTTTGATAGGATCTAAATCTATAAAAGTTGCTAAGTATGCATTATTTGGCAGTAAAAACCTTTCGAAAAATATACTAGATGCCATTAAAAACTCTAAAAGTTGTTTGGTATCAAATCATGGACAAATAACTATAGGTGAAAGTATAGAAAAAGCTTATGAACTTGCAGAGGAAGTTGAGCTATTATGTGAATACTATTATCGTTGTAAAATATACAAAGAGCCAAAAAGAATTAGTAAAAAGGAAATGAATATGGTACTGGAAAAAATATTAAAATATAAGAAAAATTAAATAAAATGGTGCTCCAAGGCAGAATTGAACTGCCATTTCGCCCTTACCAAGGGCGTGTAATAACCATTATACGATTGGAGCAGCTATCAGCTGTAATATAGCAAATAATAACTTTAAATAAATAGTTAATATAAATTCACAAAGGTGTAATAACTCAGAAATTATTTTGTTTTAAGAAAAATAGGGGGTTATAAAAAAAATATATTTTTTATTTTTTATATTAAATTCAGCAAATAAGCTAAAGAACCATTTAATATTTTACAGGTCTCTAAAAGACGATATCTATGTTCATGAAAAAATGTATTTAGTGAACCAAAAAAAAATACAATGCGTATATATCAGTAAAAGGAGATTATATGAAAAAACTTTATTTTATAATTGTTAGCTTTTTTTTAATATTTGATGCTTTTACCTGTGATTATTTTAATACTAGCGACTATGATAATGTGCAGGCTTTAATGGGAAAAAAATCTAAGATTTACGATGCATACAAACAAGGAAAGTGTGTTTTAGAAGATGTTTTACAACCTCTTACTAATGAACAAAGAAAAATTATAGCTAATTTAATTGCTAAATCTTACACAAGTGTTGAATAATTTAATTAATTCAAGATTAATTAAAAGTTAAATATCTTTAATTATTGCTTTTAAAGTGTTTGCAAAGTTTAAAATTGATTTGTGAGAACTATTATTGAGCTTCATTAGATTAATAGTTGTTATACTATTTAAAATAAAATTTACTAACTTATTGATTTCATCACTACTGATTTTTTTATTTTTTTTATAAAGTTCTTTTTTTACAAGTACTTTATAAGTATTTTTAACTTCTCCATCAATCTTAAAAATAGCTTTTTTTACTTCTTTTCCTAACTTATATTTTACCACTCTAGACCTATGATATAAGCAAGGCTTATATCTATTAGAAATTAACCCTGAAGTTATATCTATTATAATATTTTTTAATGTTGCATCCTTACTGTTAAACTCTTTTAACTTTTTTGTTATTACCGTTTTATAGTATTCAACTAAAGCAGATTTTTGAAGGGAGTCTTCATTTCCATATAATCTATATATTGACCCTTTAGAGATGCCAGTATATTTGATTACATTATTAAATGATTGATTATCTATTCCATTTAATAAATAAAAGTCTAAACACTTTTTTGTAATTGTGTGTTTACTAATAGAAACAGGTCTTCCTGACTTTCTTTTATTAGTTGTAAACGTATTAAACATACTTTTTATAATAAAAAATAGCAAATTTGTAAACTTTTGTAAATTAATTTGTTATGCAAAATATTACTAAATTGTTTTTAAAAAATTTCTATATTAAAATATCATTATTTGTATCTAAAAATATTGTTAACAATTTTTTAATGTTTACAAAGTTTGATTTATTAATAACTATAAAAACTCTATTTGATTAATAGACTCTTTATCTATATTAACTAATAAAATTTTTTTAGTATTTAGATTAGTGGCATATTCTAATAATTGTCTTCTGGTATATATATTTTTAATGGAAGCAGATTTTCCAGTTTTCACTTCGGCTACATAAACTATATTATTTTTTTTTACAAGAAAATCAGGTTTAATAAAATAGGATTTCTTTCTTTTATTATCTAATAATTTTCCCTTAATTATTATTTGTTCTTTTAAAATCTCATAGCCATTTCTAATTAGTAATTTTCTTGCTTTCTTTTCTCCTAATTTTCCAATAAATATTAATCGTAGAAAAATAAAAAGTTTATACAGTCTTCTTGTCAACCACCCTAAAAGAAAAAATAATAATTAA
>NHEU02000014.1 GCA_002171495.2 Alphaproteobacteria bacterium TMED93 | reverse complement strand
AAGCGAAACTGACCCAAAAACTGACCCAGTTTGTTTTTTGTGATACTGATTACATGTTTAAGTTATTGATATCATTGAAAGTCAGGAGTGTTTTGGCACATGGGTAAGGCTTCGAACCTCCCGTTATAGGCATCGAACTCTACCTCCCACTTTGTTTGAGAACACCTAAGAGAAACAAAGCTTACAGTGGCATACCATTCTTGTGGGGTATCAAAGTGCATTAGATATGATCCGTCCATTTCTGAGTGACCGGGTTAATCAGTCTGAAAATTGTTGTTTCCAAAAGGGACCTTTCAAAAAGGCGGTTGAGTGTTTAAATTTATAATTATTTTTAACTCATAGAAACTCTGGGTTTCTCTTCCAATTGTATTTTACCGCTCATTACCTTCAAAAACTTCTCAAAAAATAACTTCGAAAGCTTTTTTGCAGTACTAGCAATGAGCCTCGCTCCTAGTTGTGCTAATTTACCACCAGTTTCTGCTTTTGCCGAATATCTAAGTATCGTTTGGCCGTCATTCTCAATTAGCGTAACGTCAGCACCTCCTTTTGCAAATCCAGCAATACCTCCGTCACCTTCTCCAGATAGACTAAATGCATTTGGCGCTAAACTGGGGTCCAGTTTTACGCGTCCGCCAAATCGAGCCTTAACTGGACCAATTTTAAGCGTTACTTTTGCCACAAGGTCATTTTGTCCGACACGTTCTAATTCTTCGCACCCTGGAATACATAGCTTCAGAACGGCCACATCGTTTAGCGCCTCAAATACTCTATCGCGGGATTGTGGGATAGTTATTTTGTCCTTTATTTCCATTCTTTATTACCTCATTAATTCATCAACTTAGTCGAAAATTAGACCTAGAATCAGATATCTTATTATTTTCTATTCTATATGAATCAGGTGTATCAATATCAAAAAAGAAGCCCTCTGATTTAGTAAGGTAGCTATGTATAAGTTCAGGTTGGCGCTCTNTTAANCCCCTGCATCCAAGNTTNATNCCTCCTGAGACTACNGTNTCGCGCGCTTGNGNAGANAGTACTATTGGATTNCCNCGTCTNATNCCATTTTGTNCNNGACNTANNGGTATGGTAATACTACCNTCNAGTNTTTCTNTATGTGAATGGATAAGATTCTGGCAATCATTTTTTGTCAAACGGGGTAAGTCGGCAGGAGAAACTATGTAATTTTCAGCTGTTCGAGAGGCAGATAATCCACTAAAAACACTGGAGCGNTGCCCTTCCTTATATGACTCATTGAAAACAAAACNCACATCAAGGTTCTTTAGTGCCGCTCTTATCTGCTCTGACTGATGACCTAAAACAACATATACAAGCGAATTNGGCAAAGACATATAAAGCTTTGCAGAATAACGTATTAGAGGTTCATTGTTAAATGGCATTAATAACTTGTTTGTGTTTCCCATTCTTCTTGACTGACCCGCAGCAAGTAAAACTATTGCGTTTTTAGTCATTCATTAAACCGTTTCTTTTTNATTCGTCGTATCTGCACAATTTCCGCCATTATTGATAATGCTATTTCTTCAGGGGTAACTGCGTTGATGTTTAGTCCTGCAGGTGAAAATACCTTTTTTAAGGTTTTTGAGCTTATTCCAGAACCTAATAATTTCTTTTCATAGGAAGCAAATTTACGTCGGCTACCAACGAAAGCAACGTAAGAATGATCGATAGAAAGAGCACAAATGAGCGAAGCTACATCTCCTGNTCCTTGAGTTGCAACAACGATATATTTGTTAGCNNTTGAACGAGAATGTTGCACCATTTCTGNAGCAGTTGAAAAGCAATTATCTACCTTTAATTCCTGACCATCAATTTTACCACAAACTGTCAATTTAAAACCAAATCCACGCGCAATGTACAGTAGAGAAAGAGCCACAGGCCCATTACCAAAAACGATAAGTTCTGGGAGTGGGATGACTGGCTCAACAAAAATGTCAAGTGAGCCCTTACTTGGACATCCATTACGAGCAAGTGTCACCATATCTGTATTCATTTCTTCATTGATTAATTCCTCCGGCCGCATACACACTAATATTGCCTCTCCCGTTTGTATCGCCTCTTTTGCTGCACTTCTAACCGCAGATGTGACACACCCACCACCTAGCCACCCCCCCTCAAATTCCCCATTTTCGAGCACTANAGCTTTCATGCCAGGCTTTGCAGCTGTTGATGAATTTGTGCGGACAACAGTAGCAATCACGTGAGGTATCTCCTNGGAACAGAGGCGCTGCTGGCTTTGCATAACTGAATTTTGTAATGTTTGATTCATAAAAGCTCCAGTTTATTCTCTAAATCAGCAAGGCTTTGAAGCGTATTACACGGCGCAAAACAATCAATATAAGGAAGAGAAATTTTTATGCTTTGACTAACTGGTTCATAATTTTTCCACCCCAAAAGTGGGTTCAACCAAACAATCTTACAACCACTTTTTTTTAAACGCGAAAGGGCTTTCTCAAGAACGTTTGCAGACCCACTGTCATAACCGTCAGACATAATAATTACCACTGTTTTATGTCCAAATATTCTCCCCATAAATTGATCGCTAAATTGATGCAAGGAAGCCCCAATTTTTGTGCCCCCGCCAAAGCCTTTGGCCATTATTGATAAACGATTAGCGGCTCGCAACGTATTATTATCCCTTAAAGCGTCACTTACACACATAAGCTTTGTATGAAAAAGGAAA
This sequence comes from Alphaproteobacteria bacterium TMED93, assembly GCA_002171495.2. Lineage (GTDB taxonomy): Bacteria > Pseudomonadota > Alphaproteobacteria > TMED109 > TMED109 > JAYYAX01. The sequence continues at coordinate 8,150 of NHEU02000014.1, read as the reverse complement.
GCATCCGTTCGCATATCGTTACTTATAAGTCCTTTCATAAATGATAAAAATACCCTTGCATAAGGTTGCATTGAACCTGATACATCCACTAAACCGATAAGGTGCATAGGAATATCCGGTCTGCGTTTTCGAGGCAATTTAATCGGCTCACCACCAGTCGCAATTGATTTTCGCATTATTCGACGCATGTCTAAAATGCCACCCTTTTTAGATGCTTTGCGTCGTCTTGACCACCTATAACGTATGGCATTTGCAATACGCCTTGCAGCCTCAGCTGCTTTGTTTTCGTCTTCTGGTAGCACAAACTCACGCATATCTGTTGTAGTCTTGTTAAATATCTTAGCGGCAATAAGCTTCCCTTCACCAGAGCTTTCTGTCTCCCCATCTTTTTCGTCATCAGGGACATCTGTCTTACCAGTTCCCTTGCTACTATTTACTTCAAATAAATTTGGAAAGTTTTGCGATAGATTTCCTTTTTTATTACTCGGATCAATAGCTTTATGATCATGACGCTGTTTTCCATCATTCAGCCAATAGGAGTCAAATAAGTCGTTAAATCTTACAAAGCTCTCTTTATTATTTGTGAAAACTGATTTTAGTGCGAGCCTAACCTCCTCTATATTGGTAATATCGATTAAACGCAGTAACCTTAGTGTTGAATGGACTTCTAATGGGGTCGTTGTGACTCCGTTGTCTCTCATGTGATGTGAAAATCCGACTATCCTTTCCTGAATACTTGTGCGAAAAAGAAATCGAGTAATGGCCATTAACTATTTCCATTCGCTAATTTTTGGGAAACTAAAGTAGGGATAGAGTATTGATCAGATTGAGTTTTAAGCAAGCAAACTAAGGAGGATTGCAAGGCCTCAGGGTCCGATGTTATGTCATTTATTCCAAGACCCGATAAGGCCGCAGCCCAATCTAACATTTCTGCTATACCTGGTTTTTTTTCTAAATCTTCTTTTCGCAGACTCTGCACAAATGAAACGATTTGTGTTGCCAGTTCCACTCCAATTTCTGGACACTGCCTTTCTAAAATAGATAACTCTGTCTCTCGGTCTGGATACGGAATAAAATTATAAATGCAACGCCGTCTAAGAGCATCGGAAAGNGTTCGCGTTCCGTTAGCTGTAAGCACAACCATCGGTTTACTAATTGCTGATATGGTGCCAATCTCCGGGATGGTAATTTGAAATTCAGATAATATTTCTAAGAGAAAAGCTTCAAACTCTTCATCAGCTCGGTCAATCTCATCTATTAATAAAACAGGAGGTTTCTGCTGTTGTATAGCTCTTAATAATGGTCGTTCCATTAAATAAGAGCGTGAAAAGATACGCTCTTCTATATCTCGAAGGTTTGAGCCAGTATCAACTGAGGCCCTTATAGCTAAAAGTTGGCGCTGATAGTTCCATTCATAAATCGCAGCCGCTGAATCTAGTCCCTCATAACATTGCAACCTAATTAATTCAGTATCGAAGATATCAGAGAGCGTTTTTGCAACCTGTGTTTTACCTACGCCGGCATCTCCTTCAAGAAGAATAGGTCTTTCCAGATTAAGAGCAATATGCAGTGACATTGCTAAATCCTTAGTAGCGATATACTTATGTTCAAATAATGATTTTTTTAAAACTTGCCATTGCATAGTTAAAGTAAAAAGCTCAGGGAGATTATATTCCCTAAGCTTTCCCTGTCAATCATGCAGACCTAGTCGATCGGCGATCTTCCAGACTCTCCAATGGTCATGTGGCATATGGCTTTGGGTCAGGCCAAAGCTTTTGAAGGCATCATGTACCGCATTCGAAAACGCAGGAACACCTCCAACATTNGGACTTTCACCAACACCTTTTGCACCAATTGGATGATGAGGACTCGGGGTTTCTGTGTAATCTGTTTGATAATTCGGTGTCTCCCACGCAGTAGGGATAAAGAAATCCATCAAGGTACCAGTTATTACATTGCCCAATTCGTCATAAGCAAGTTCTTGCCCCATTGCTATAGCTAATGCCTCAGTTAATCCACCATGCACCTGTCCTTCAATTATCATTGGGTTGATACGAGTACCGCAGTCGTCTAACGCAAAAACCTGCCGAATTTCTGTTGTTCCAGTATCCACATCTACCTCCATTACGCAAATATATGCCCCAAATGGGTAGGTCATATTTGGAGGATCATAGTAACTTACGGCCTCTAAGCCAGGTTCCACCCCAGGAATTGCCTGACTATATGAAGCAAATGCTATTTCTTTCATGGTTTTGAAGCGTTCGGGAGCTCCTTTAACAACAAAACGGTCAACATCCCATTCAAGATCATTATCATGCACCTCCAACAAATAAGCTGCGATCATTTGTGCCTTCGCTCTAATTTTTCTCCCAGCCATCGCCGTTGCTGCGCCTGCTACCGGTGTAGAACGTGACCCATATGTTCCAAGACCATAAGGGGCCGTGTCGGTATCTCCCTCTTCAAGAGTAATATCTTCAGCGGGGATCCCAATTTCAGAAGCAAGAATTTGTGCAAACGTAGTCGCATGTCCCTGCCCTTGGGAAATTGTTCCTAAACGNGCTATAGCTGAGCCCGTTGGGTGAATACGGATCTCACAGGAGTCAAACATACCTAGACCAAGTATATCACAATTTTTAACAGGGCCAGCTCCAACAATTTCAGTGAAATGTGAAAGACCAATGCCAATTAGTTTCCTGGTTTCTCCACGATGAAACGCTTCAATTCTTTCGGCCTGCTCTTGACGGAGTTTTGTATAATTTACCGCAGTTAAGGCTTTCTCCCAAGCCGTATGGTAGTCACCTGAATCATACTCCCAGCCAAGTGCTGATTGATACGGAAACTGCTCCTTACGAATGAANTTCTTAATTCTTAATTCTGCAGAATCCATTCCNAGTTTAATAGCAAGAACNTCAATCATTCGCTCAATAAAATAAGCGGCTTCAGTGACTCTGAAAGAACAACGGTAGGCNACACCGCCNGGAGCTTTATTTGTATATATNCCNTCNACAGTCAAAAAAGCTGTNGGAATATCATATGAGCCTGTNCATATATTCATGAANCCAGCAGGAAATTTAGTCGGATCAGCACAAGCATCAAAAGCTCCGTGGTCAGCGGTAGTATGACACCATAAGCCAGTTATCTTTCCATCTTTGGTAGCGGAAATTTTTCCCTGCATCCAGTAATCGCGAGCGAATGCTGTCGCCATTAGATTATCCATTCTGTCTTCTATCCATTTTACAGGCGCACCTGTAACAATTGAGGCAACAATGGAACATATATAACCAGGATAAACACCTACTTTATTTCCAAAACCCCCTCCAATATCTGGAGATATTATACGGATATTGTGTTCAGCTATGCCCGAAATAAGAGAGGCAACTGTCCGAACGGCGTGGGGTGCTTGAAATGTTCCCCAAACAGTAAGTTTTCCGTTCACNTTATCCATTGACGCNACACTACCGCACGTNTCCAAAGGACAGGGATGTGTTCGATGATAATAAATCATCTCCTCTGCGACAACATCCGCTTCTGCAANTACAGACTCAGTTGCATCGCGGTCTCCTGACTCCCAGGTAAAAATATGATTTGGATGCCGCCTTGGCCCGTGGGCACCCTCTTTTTTGTCGGCTATGTCCTCTCGCAAAACTGGAGCGCCCTCTAGTTCCGCTTTGAAAGGATCGACAATTACGGGTAATTCTTCATATTCAACCTCAACAGCCTTAATTCCATCATCAGCAGCGTAACGATTATCGGCGACAACGAAAGCGACCTCTTGTCCCTGAAATAAAACTTTTCCATCCGCAAGAACCATTTGAACATCGCCTGCAAGTGTAGGCATCCAATGAAGTTTCAAAGGCTCAAGATCCGCTGCAGTTATAACTGCGTGAACCCCTGGAACTGCGAGNGCCGCCTCAGTATTGATTGATTTGACCCTAGCATGTGCATAAGGAGAACGAACAAAATCTCCAAAAAGCATACCGGAAAGTTTTATATCATCAACATAGTTTCCTTTTCCCTGAGTAAAACGTGCATCTTCCACACGTTTTCTAGACGACCCTAATCCATTTAGGGCAGTCATCCGTTCTTCTTTTGGTGGTATTGTCTCGTTCATTATGCAGTTTCCTTACTTTCATTCATTTTTTCGGCAGATGCCAAGATTGCTTTTACTATATTTTGATAACCGGTGCATCTGCATAAGTTACCTGCNATACCAAATCTAACATCTTCTTCTGTCGGGTTACTATTTTCTTGCAAAAGTCGATATGCTCGAGTGATCATCCCAGGTGTGCAATAACCACATTGCAACCCATGATGCTCTTTAAACATTTCTTGTATCACATTAAGTCCATCTGGATTTCCAAGTCCTTCAATAGTCGTAATTTCGGCACCTTGCGCTTGCGCCGCAAAAACGCTGCATGACTTTACCGACATTTCATTCATATCAATCGTACAAGCACCACAATGAGTTGATTCACACCCAATATGCGTTCCTGTTAGTTCTAGTTCCTCGCGTAATACATGANCAAGAAGTTGCCTCGGCTCCGTTAATACCTCAACAGCTTTCCCGTTTACGGTCATATTTAATCGAATTTTTTCCATATCTTTTCCTTAAATTTAAGCGCGGGCCAAAGCATTGGTAATCGCTTTTCGCACAATGATTCCAGCTACGTATTTTTTAAATTCAACGGGCCCTCTTACATCAGCGACGGGTTCAGAAGCATCCACACATGCTGTAACTGCTTCTTGTATTGTGGGTTCATCCAGTTTATTTCCGATTAGAATTTTTACCGCATTCTGGCAAAAAACAGGCGTATCGGATAAGTTGGTCAGCGCAATTGAGGCTGTTTTACAGATATTATTTTCGACTTCTATCAGAACCCCTGCTGCGGCTGTCGCATAATCACCAATCTTACGTTTCTGCTTCTCATACGCATATCCGCCATTTGGAACAGCAAATGAAATAGATGAAAGAATTTCTTCATCTTCTCTAGCAGTGAAATATGCTGCCTCATAGAATTCTCTGGCATCAACATTGCGCGTACCATCTGGTCCTTTTAACTCATAGCTTGCATTTAGTGTTTGCATAAGCCCTGGCATATCATTGGCCGGGTCACCATTAGCTACGTTCCCTCCTAACGTTCCTAAATAGCGCACTTGAGGGTCTGCTATTTGCAACGAAGCCTCTCGAATTAGGGGAACTGTTTTCGCAAGCTCTTCACTTTGGATTAGCTCGTGTTGAGTCGTCATTGCACCAATTTTTACAATTCCATTACTAATTGAGATCCCCTTTAATTCCTCAATATCTTTTAGATCTATAAGATGGCTTATATCGGTCAGACGTTGTTTCATNACTGGTATTAAACTATGTCCACCAGCTATCACACGAGCGTCGTCTCCCCACTCAGATAACAGGCTTATAGCACCTGTTATTGAATTTGGTTTATGATACTCAAAATTATCTGGAATCACTTGCTCCTCCTAATTTTCGCTTAAAATATTTAACATACGAACAGTAAAAGTATTTCTTATTTTGAAATTTTAAATTTCTTTAAACAATATAGTCCCCGAAAGTTTATCTAAAGCAATAGAAATTATGTTAGTTCTATATAAATTTTACATAGTCGAAAATATCTTGATAATGATAATCATTCCAGTTAATTGCTTAAGTTTANAAATCGTANATAAGTTTTTAAAAATTCAATTTCAAACCANGTATTTGTTGAATGTGCTAGTTGAACGCTTTGGAANATGAAAGGGAGTATCTAAAGTGCAATTTGATGGCTCTGACAGGCTTTTTCAGGTCTTGCGACTCTAGCTTTTCTTCTACTTTTATCAAACTACATCAGATAGTTAAAACCTAAAATCTTGTCTACACCCATGTCCACAAAAAAAAGCGATAACACCGGTCCACGGTCCGAGGGAGTTGGTCAATGATTGGTTTTGCTAAGACAATGGTCCACGGACTGTGGACATTGGTTCAGGTAAGGTTGCGGGTAAGGTTTTGATAGTTGACTATGGGGTTGGTTATGCTAAACTATTGATATTATTGGAATCATAAATGAGATGGGGCTGTGAACAGGCTTCGAACCTCCCTTCACCCGCTCCAGAATCAACTTAACAACATCTGTATCTCATTGAAATGTAAGCATATTGTATGTTTACAGGAGATGAGTGATGCGTGTTCTTCTTTGGAACTGCAATAATGGATTGTCTAGAGTAAACCAAGTAGATTATTTTAAGTCCTTTGAATGTGACATTGCCATTGTCCCAGAATTAAAGGAATCTAACATTGAAATCTTGAAACCAAGAGATTCAATTTGGATTACAAATAATCATGTTAATCCACGCCCTAAAGGCCTAGGCGTTCTGACATTTAATGATTTTTCACTTGAGGTTCAGCCAAGAGATGAAGATATGGAAATTTTTATGCCTCTAAAGGTTTGTAAGTTTGGGTTTTCGTTTAACCTTCTCGCTGTTTGGAACTTTTATTACGCCTGTAAGCAAGGAAGGTTCAAAGGAGTAAGGGGTGATAATTGCCTAGAGTGGTCTGCATTAAAGCATTATGGTCCGAAATTAAGTAGCCCTAGCCTTATGGTTGGAGATTGGAATTTTGGGCCAAAATGCTTTCCTGACAGTTTTAGAAAACTATGTTTTGAAGCTAAAACATATGGGCTAACCAGTTTATATCACTCCTATTTTGACCTTCATGAAGAAGAAACTAAACATCCAACCTTCATAACAACAAGAAAAAATTATCACCACATAGACCATTTTTTTGGTTCAGATTACTTTCTACAAAATCTAAATTCTTACGAGGTTGATGGTTTTGAAAATGTAGTCTTGTCCGACCATGCACCTAGTCTTGTTGAATTTAAATCTGATTAAATTGTTCATATATCATTTCTAAACTGTACCCANCTCCATAGTTCTGACCAACGGATTNCTTTCTCCATCCACCTATTTGGTCAATCATATCTGATGGACAGTTAACTGCTCTTAGTCTGTCTCGCATTGAATGTCTGAAAGAATGAATAACATATTCAGGCCCTGCAATGCCTTTTAGCCATTTGTTTAATGCTGCACTAGCAGAGTTAGAATGGCATTCTATCTCATCGCAATATTTTGGGAACATAAACCTGTCATTACTGGCGATATAAGCACGTCTAGCTGCCCATAATGATGCTCCAACTAATGGTAATCTGCGTATGCTTGANNTGGTCTTTAGCCTTCTCCAAGGATNAGGTTTGATATCTACATATGGAATATCTTCATCNAAATGAATGTCTTCTTTAGCTAATCCAGCAGCTTCTGCTAATCTCATGCCAGTATCTGAGATTAGTACTATTAACCATCTAGGTTCATCATCAGTAGACTGACAAGCTTCTTGAATGAGTTTTAGAATGTCATTTGGAATGGGTCGCCTTATTGATGCATCAGACTTATCTGGCATGTAAGTGCCAGAGAAAGCATTTGTTCCTTCAAGTCCATATTCACTCATATTGAGATTGATTATTGACCTTACAGAGGCAAACACACGTTTGACTGTATTGAGGCTCATACCTTTATTAAAGCACCAGTCACGGAACTGAGCAGCCTCAGATGATTTGTAGCTATTTATGGGTTTGTTACCCAATGCCTTCGCTACATATTCTCCGTTACGTTTAGCAGTTCTAATGAAGATACGGTCATCATTATTCTTTAGCTTTAGATAATTCTCTACAGCATCAAGTATAACAGGCGATGTGTCATTCATATCATCTGTCTTAACCAAATGTATGGCCGGGATATCCATTTGTTGTAGACGCAGTCCAAGCCAGTAATCATCTAGTCTTTGAGTAACTGAAGAGGCGGCACGAATAGCCCCAGCATATGATTTGGTTCGTAGGCTAAATGATAGTCGTGATGAGGCATAAAACTGCCTCACATCATTGGGAATACGTCTTGTGTAGTAATAAATACCAGCCCGACATGACACGTAACTAGCATTGGAAGTGTACATCACCTTGTACATCACTCATCTCCTGTAAACATACAATATGCTTACATTTCAATGAGATACAGATGTTGTTAAGTTGATTCTGGAGCGGGTGAAGGGATTCGAACCCTCGACCCCAACCTTGGCAAGGTTGTGCTCTACCCCTGAGCTACAC
>NHEU02000028.1 GCA_002171495.2 Alphaproteobacteria bacterium TMED93 | reverse complement strand
CAATAGATTTTTTTTCAAAAGTATAGTTAATTTTATATAATACAGCTCTTAGTCTCCTCTTAGTAAAGTTTCTTTGCACTGCATTCCCAACTTTTTTACTAACAACAATACCATAACGCGAGGGATAGCTACTATCATTAATAGGGTGCCTTTTATATTGTATTACTAAAGTAGAAAGCTTTAAATATTTTCCAGTTTTAAAGACTGACGAAAATTCCTGACTTTTTTTTATTTTACCTAGGAACATTATTTACAAATTAGGCAGATAGTCTTTGTCTACCTTTTGCTCTTCTTCTCGAAAGAAGTAATCTTCCAGATTTAGTTGCCATTCTAGCTCTAAATCCGTGTCTTCTTTTTCTAACTAACTTACTTGGCTGAAAAGTTCTTTTCACTTAACAATCTCCTTAACTTTCTTTAAATAATTACAAAATAAAACTAGAATCTTGGCGAAGCATTCTTCTTACTAACGCTCTGAAAGCTAGCTTGAAACTACCTGAATCTTTTAGGCCCTGAGCATGACTTTCTAAAACATTCTCAGGAACAAACTCTAGATCTTCTCCACAAGCTCTAGCCATTAGCTGAACTTTACATGCACTTTCAAGCAAGTGAAGCTTCATAAAAGCGTCTGCTACGGTAGATCCAGCTGTAAGCAAACCATGATTTCTTAATATCATGATACTCTTTTCGCCTAAATCATCAGCAATACGTTTACATTCGTCCTCTCTCAGAGTAACTCCTTCGAAGTCATGATAGGCTACTTTATTATGAAAAGCAGAACCATTAAAATCTATATTTATTAGGCCTTGCTTCAAAGCGGCCATAGCCATACCAGCATTAGTGTGTGTGTGCATNACACAATGAGCATTAGANTTTGAAGAGTGAATAGCCGAATGTATAATAAACCCTGCNGGNTTTACTTCCCAATCNGANGGTTCAACAATATTTCCNTCTANATCTATTTTAACTAANTTTGANGCGGTTACTTCATCATACATNAAACCATAGGGATTAATTAAAAAATGNTTTTCAGGNCCTGGAACTCTAGCTGTTAAATGACCNAATATNAGATATGACCATCCTAACTTTTCAACTAATCTATAAGAAGCAGCTAGTTGAATTCTTAAATCTTGCTCAGAAAGNTCTTCATAATCTTTCATNCAAGATTCTTCAATATCNTTATGATTTGCTTTTACTTTAGTATCGTGTTCTGACATATATACNCCNTANTAAATACACTAATACATTCGACTTAATTTGTAAAAACATTTATAATACNTAAAGGAGAAATATCATGAGTGATTTTTTTAGTCTAAAAGACAAAGTTGCTATAATAACAGGTTCATCTAGAGGTATTGGAAAAACTATAGCTAAAAGGTTTACAGAATTAGGAGCNAAAGTAGTTATTTCGTCCAGAAAGATAGCTGCTTGNAAAGANGTAGAAAGTNAAATTANAGANATGGGAGGAAAGGCGGTNTCTTTTGANTGNAATATNTCTGATAAATCNTCATGNANNGGTTTAGTAGATTTTTGCATAGAAACTTATGGNNCATTAGATGTTTTAGTTTGTAANGCAGCNAGTAATCCTTATTATGGNAGNTTAGAAGAAATTCCTGATGAAAGTTTTGATAAAATTATGAATAATAATGTAAAATCAAATTTATGGCTTAGNCAAAGNGCTATNCCNTTTCTTAAAAAAAGNAAAAANGGCTCTATAATTATAGTTTCCTCTATAGCNGGACTTCAAGGAGTTAAAAATTTAGGNGCATACTCTATATCCAAAACAGCAGACTTAGGTTTAATAAGAAGTTTAGCNGTAGAANTAGGNCCNTNNAAAATAAATGTTAATGGAGTTTGCCCAGGAATCATAAANACTGANTTTGCAAGAGCTCTTTGGGAAAACCCTGAAATTTTAAAAGANATAGAAGAANATGCTCCTNTGAAANGNATAGGNANTACNGATGAGGTTGCAGGGGCTGTNNTATTATTGGCATCNAAACCTGGNTCTTTTATAACAGGGCAAGTAATTACTATGGACGGTGGGGTNACTATTGCCGGCCGAGGGTAGTAATAATGAAAGCNATATTTTATTTTTGTATAATTTTCTTTTTCAACTTTAGTTATTCTTTTGCAAAAAATCCAGCAAATTATAAAAACTATGAATGTCTTTCAGAAACTAGTGTGAGTGGATTATTTCAAAATAAAAGGAAGTTTTTAAAAGAAACTGAATTTTTTCCAAATAAGACAATATTTAATTTTACAAAAGATTTCTCTTTATTAACTGAAAAAGAAAATAATGACACAGAGGTTTATGAAGCTAAATACCAATTTAATTGTTTAAAGAATGAAAAAAAATCAATATTGTCTTGCCATCCTATAGGTTCTATAAATTCTTATGATATTAAGTTTTCTTTATCTACTATGAGATATCGTAAAGCGTTAATTACAGATTATTGGTTAAATGGAGTAGGAAACGAAGTTGATTATGTCCATATTGCCCATGGTTATTGCTATAATATAGATTAAATAATTACATAAATTTACATAAACAATAAAATAAGTTATTATAATTATGTAAATTTATAATACTTTGGGAGGAGATATGAATAACTTTAGTTTGAATAGACGTGCTTTTCTTAAAAGCGCGGGAAAAGCTTCAGGTTTTGTAGTTTTAGCAGGCGGAGTAGTGCAACTTACTAGTTTCAATGCTTGGGCTGCTAAGAAAACTAGCTTAGATAGTCATAGTGCTAAAACTATGCTTTTAGTTGTAAAAGATATGTTTCCAGCTAAGAGGTTTTCTGATGATTTGTATATGATTGCAATTGATTCTTTAGATTCAAAAGCTGAAAAAGACGAATCAGTTAAGAAAACTATCACTGATGGAGTGCTAGCTTTTGATAAAAAAGCAGGTGGAAAGTATATTAAAGCTTCTTATAAAAAAAGAATGGCTGTACTGAAGTCTATGGAAGGTCAAGGCTTTTTCAATACTATGAGAGGTGAAATGGTTAATGGTTTCTTCAACAACAAGAGAGTGTGGGATGTTGCTGGCTGGGAAGGCGCAGCCTATGATAAAGGAGGATACTATCTAAGAGGCTTTCAAGATGCAGATTGGCCTCAACCATCTAAAAAAGCTAGCCCTAAGGGCTGGTGGGAATAAATTCGGGGAGGAATTTAACTATGTCTAAAAAATTTGATTTAAATGATGATACTGTTACAGTAGTTATAGGCTCTGGAGCAGGAGGAGGAACACTTTCTAATGAACTAGCACAGAAAGGTGTAAAAGTTGTATGCTTAGAAGCAGGTAAAAGATATACAACTGATGATTTTGTTAACGATGAATGGGCAGCATTTCTGCAAACAGCTTGGCTGGATAAAAGAACAACTTCAGGAAGCTGGAGAGTAGCTACTGACTTTCCTGGATTGCCATCTTGGATTGTTAAAAGCGTTGGAGGTTCAACCTTACACTGGGCTGGAGCTTCATTAAGGTTTCAAGAACATGAATTTAAAGTGAAAACGGAATATGGTGATATTGCAGGAGCTAATTTATTAGATTGGCCTATATCTTTAAAAGAAATGGAGCCATACTACGATAAAGCTGAGGATAAAATAGGAGTAACTAGAACAAATGGTATTCCTGGTTTACCTGGAAATAATAACTTTAAAGTACTATATGATGGAGCTCAGAAAATGGGTTATAAAGACTGTCATACAGGNAGAATGGGTATAAACAGTATGCCTAGAGATGGCAGAAATGCTTGTCTACAGTTAGGTTTTTGTTTTCAAGGGTGTAAGTCAGGTGCTAAATGGTCTGCTGGTTATACTGAGATTCCAAAAGCTGAAAAAACAGGTAACTTTGAATTGAGAACAGAAGCGCATGTNGTGCAAATTACTCATAANAAAAGTGGTAAAGTTGACGGAGTTGTTTATGTAGACAAAGATGGAAANCAACAAAAACAAAAAGCAAGAATTGTAGCTGTTGCNGGNAACTCTATAGAGACACCAAGGTTATTGTTAATGTCTAATACNTCTATGTATCCTGATGGACTTTCTAACTCTGCAGGGCAAGTAGGTAAAAACTATATGAGGCATTTAACTGCTTCAGTTTATGCTCTTATGGACAAGCCTGTAAATATGCATAGAGGAACTACTATGGCAGGAATTATTACGGATGAATCTGTAAATGATCCTTCTAGGGGTTTTGTTGGTGGATATGAGATGGAAACTCTATCTCTGGGACTACCATTTATGGCAGCTTTCTTAGTGCCAGGAACTACTGGTTATGGAGCTAAAATGGGTAAATNCTTTAGANAATTATGATCATNTNGCNGGTATGTGGATNGTNGGAGAAGATATGCCACANGANNNNAATNNAGTTNCNNTNAATACAGATGNNAANGANCANAATGGTATGCCTGTTCCNAATGTTCATTTTGATGATCATGANAANGATATTAAAATGAGAAANCATGCNTTNGGAAAAGGTACGGATGTATANAATGCAGCAGGAGCAGTNGANGTTTTTGAGACTCCTCCTTATCCATCTACTCATAACCTTGGNACATGTAGAATGAGTGAAAANCCNAGAGATGGAGTATGTGATAAGAATGGAAAATCTCATGACATAGCAAACTTGTTTATTTCTGATGGAAGTCAGTTTACTACAGGTGCCGCTGAGAATCCTACTCTAACTATTGTTTCTCTAGCAATAAGGCAAGCAGAACACATTGCTAAAGAAATGTCTAAAGGAACAATTTAATTTATTAAAAATTGATTAGTATTAATTAAAAGACTCTTCTATTTAATAGAAGAGTCTTTTTTTTGATTAGTATTAGATATTAACTTTTTTTAGTTCGCTAATTACATTTTCACTAAAACGAATCGATAAAAAAGCAATAATTATTTTTAATTATCTTTAAAATGAATTATATTTTTTAAATATTTAATAATAAAATAGGATATATTGATATGAGTAGACACTATGAAACACAAAATGGTCTTTGTGAAACTGTTGATGAAGAAACGCAATCTTATGTTTTTAATCAAACTATGCTTAGAATAAAAGATCCAGCAGTTTCTCTTGATTTTTACACTAGAATTATTGGAATGAAACTTTACAGAAAATTAGATTTTCCTGAAATGGAGTTTACTCTATATTTTTTAGGAATGCCTGCAGATGTTGATGATAATAACGTGCCTAACGACAATAACGCCAGAACAACTTGGACATTTTCGCAAAGAGCTATGTTAGAGCTTACTCATAACTGGGGAACTGAAAAGCAAGATAATTTTAGCTATCATAATGGAAATAAAGATCCTCAAGGTTTTGGGCATATAGGATTCTCAGTTCCTGATGTATATAAANCATCTGAAAGATTCGAAAAACTTGGAGTAAATTTTATAAAAAAACCNGATGATGGAAAAATGAAAGGTCTNGCTTTTATAACTGATCCAGATGGATACTGGATAGAAATTTTGCAGGCAAACATGATAGAAAAAGCATCGAGTTCAAGTGAGTAATAGAAATAAAATAGATATACTATTTTTATTATTTAGCTTATTGGTATTGCTATTATTAATCTTTCCTTTATTTAGATTTGGAAATAGTGCAACCCCCTTAGTTTTAGGGCTACCTTTTTCATTATTTTGGATAATATTTTGTATAACTATTCAATTTGTGGGCATTGTTATTTTTTTAATTTATGATAGGGATAATTNAATAATGGAAAANTGGCATATAGCTTTAGTTGCAATATCAGCATATTTGGTATTAGCATTTGTTATTGGAATAATGGCTGGAAGGGGTAGATCATTTTTTTCTTTATCTGAGTATGCTGTTGGAGATAGGTCCTTCAATCTTTTTATTATGTGGTTTCTAATGGGTGGAACTATTTTTTCTGCCTTTGCTTTTTTAGGCGGCCCAGGATGGGCCTTTTCAAAAGGAGCCGCATCTTTTTACATACTGGTATATTGTACTTTAGGTTTAATGCCTTGGTATGTGATAGGTCCGAAAATTTCAAAGCTTGGAAAGATAAATAATTATATAACTATGGGAGACTTCTTAGGGGATAGATTTCAGTCTAGNATATTAANTATATTAGTAGGAATAGTTGCAATATTAGCTTTCATTCCATATTTAACATTACAAATTAAAGGAATGGCTTATATTTTCAATGTTCTAACTTATGGAAATATACCTATTTGGCTTGGCGCATTATTTTCTTTTGGAATTGTAGTAATTTATGTGGCTACTAGTGGGGTGAGAGGAGCAGCATGGAGTGATGTATTTCAAGCAATTTTAATGCTAACCATAGCATGGGTGTTAGGCTTGTATTTTGTAAATAGTTTGCATAATGGGATAGGTAATATGTTTGAAAAAATAGTTCAACAAAATCCTGATTTTTTAGCTATAGGAAAAGAAAATTCTTTGATGTCTGAAGCTAGATATAGCAGTAATATAATTATTTCAATGATTGGGTTTGTGATGTGGCCTCATTTATTTACAAAATCTTTTACTACTACTGAAAAAAGAATAAAAACTACTGTAGCAGTATATCCAATTTTTGCTTTATTTCTTATTCCAGTACTCTTTATTGGTTTTTCAGGCATAGGGGTAGTTGCTCAGAACGAATTAGAAAACTCTGGACAAATTTTACCTTATTTAATAACTAATCATCTAACAGACTCTGGTATTTTATACGGCGTTGTAGGAGCAGGTGCTTTAGCTGCCGCAATGTCTTCATCAGATGCAATTACTCATGGNGCCTCAGTATCATTTGGAAGAGATATTTGTAAGGCCATCAANCCAAATATTACNGAAAGTACAGAGCTATGGATAATGAGAGGAGCAGTATTTGGAGTTGGTTTTATTTCATATTTTATAGCAATATTTGGGAGTGATGGTTTAATACAGTTATTACTCGGAGCCTATGGGCCTATTGCGCAGTTAGCTCCTGGGGTATATTCTGCATTATTTTATAAAAAAGCTAATAAAAATTCTATTATTTTAGGTTTAATAGGAGGAGTTTTGGTTACTTTATATTATCAATATTTTTCAGAAAGCAGTATTTATGATTTACATCCTGGACTAATAGGTATTTTAGTAAATATTGTACTAGTAATAATAGGAAGTATATTTTTTAAACAAGATAAAAATGAAATTGCAAAAGCAAAAGAGTTTATAACTATATAATAATTATAAACTCTTTAAAGTTTTAGTTTAAAATACTCATAGCTTTTTCGTAACTTTGGAAAGCTAACTCAGAATTTTTATGCTCATTATCTACTAATAACTTTCTTAATTTTATAACTTCATTTTTTTTATCTTCACTAATTGAAGTATTTTCTAACTTTGCATCAATTTGTTTTATTTCGCCTTTCATACAACCTGCAAAAAGGTTTGAACTAAAAAAAACCAAAGTAATTACTGCTAGTATATAATTTTTCATTATTATCTCCTTAATTATTGTGTGAGGAGATATTTTTGTCTCCTCACACTATTTAAAACAATCAACTCTCTATACGAAGATAGAAAGTGACTAGATCTAAAATTTTAGACATAGACCACCTCCTTTCATTGTTAAGTAATAATAATAATAGTGTAAATTAACTAAAAATCTATATTTAAAATGAATGTATTAGAAAGTTTTTGCAGCTTCTTTTAATCCATCTAGAATAAATTGAACAGAAAGGGCTGCTAAAATAATACCAATTATTCTTGAAAAAACTTGTAAAAGTTTTTTTGATATAAATTTTTCTGANCTAATAATTAATAAAAAAANTAANCAAGTAATTAATANTACAGTAAATATAGAAATAATATGAGCTAATGTACCTATNANATTACCNGAAGTGGTNCTTGATGATACTATTACAGATGTAATTGCAGCAGGNCCTGCNAAAAGTGGNATAGCCAAAGGGAAAATTGAAGTAGATATAATTTTGCTTTGTATAGACTTTTCCTTTCTTGCCGACCTTTTATCTAGCAGCATTTCTATTGAAATTAATAATAAAATTATACCGCCAGCTATTTTAAAAGAATATAATGATATATTTAAATGGTTTAAGATAATTTTACCCATTATGAAGAAGAATACTAAAACTAAAAATGCTAATAATGTAGCTTCTATGGCAATTTTATTCTTATTTTCCTTGATTCTTTGCAATAAAGTAAGAAAAATTGCCACCGTTCCAAGTGGATCTATAACTACAAAGTAAAAGATAAATGATCTAGAGAATATTTCTAATATTTCAGTTAGCATTTTNNAATAATATATTAAAAAATAAAAATTAGATAGAATNTTAAAATAATAAGGATTAAGAGAGGCTAAAAAGAAGCCTCTCTTAAAGGAGGACTACAATTATTCCTATACATTTTTCATGCCTAANTTATTTAAATTTTGATTTTATTTTNGAAAAGTAANTAAAAGTTAATATAGACCCTATTACCATATGCTCCATAACGGTTAATAAATAAACGGTTTTATCAAGNTAAGATAAATTCGATAATATATTGAATAANAATCCTAATAAAGTTAAANATATATATATNCNTAACCCTNTTTTTGAAAAATTATATATTTTATAGAGTGAATAAAACCATGCTGAGGCGTATATTACTGTAATTATCAAACCTATTGAAGGTTCTAAAAAACTATAATGATTTTTAATAAAAATTTTAATAGTAATAATAATAGAGATAAAAGAATTAGCCAAAACAAGACTTTTAAAAATTTTTTCTGTATTTTTAAGCATTATTTAAATATTACAAATTAACAAATTTCAAATAAGCCAGCTGCTCCTTGTCCACCACCTATACACATGGTGACTACAACATATTTAGCATTTCTTCTTTTTCCTTCTATTAAGGCATGCCCTACTAATCTTGACCCTGTCATTCCATATGGGTGTCCAATTGCTATAGACCCTCCGTTAACGTTTAAAATATCATTTGGTATACCTAATTGATCTCTACAGTAAATAACTTGTACAGCAAATGCTTCATTAAGCTCCCATAAGTCAATATCATCCATTTTAAGTCCACAGTTTTTTAGTAATTTGGGAACTGCATAAATTGGACCTATTCCCATTTCNTCNGGTTCCAATCCTGAAACTGCCATTCCTCTGTAAAGACCTAAAGGTTCGAGGCCTAGCCTTTCGGCTTTTTTAGAGCTCATTACAATACAAGCAGATGCACCATCTGATAGTTGGCTAGCATTTCCTGCAGTTATAAAAGCATTTTCACCCATTACAGGATTAAGAGATTTTAATCCCTCAATATTAGTTTCAGGCCTATTTCCTTCATCTTTTTTCAAGAAAACTTTTTCTGAAGTCACTTCATTAGTATCCTTATTTTTTACTAATTTAATTGTTTCTAAAGGAAATATCTCTTTATCTAAGTAACCTGATTGCTGAGCATTTGCCATTCTTTGTTGACTTTGTAATCCATATTCATCTTGTTCTTCCCTTGGTATGTTATAGCGCTTAGATACAACTTCAGCTGTTTGTATCATAGAATAATACAACTCAGGTTTATTTTCATTAATCCAATCTTCTTTTTCCATAAAGTGATTTTGATGTTCATTCTGAACAAGGCTAATTGACTCTAAACCTCCTGCTACACAAACATCTAACTCATTTGACATTATTCGTTGAGCCGCCATAGTAATTGCTTGCATTCCTGATGAACAAAACCTATTTATAGTAGCTCCCGCAGTTGTAACTGGTAAGCCTCCTCTTATTGCTATTTGTCTTGCAATATTACCACCAGTTGCTCCTTCAGGCATAGCACAACCTATTAAACAATCCTCTATTGTTGAAGGATCAATGCCTGCTATTTCAACAGCCTTTTTAACAGCATGACCTGCTAATGTTGCTCCGTGTGTATTATTAAAAGCCCCTTTATAAGCTTTTCCAATAGGCGTTCTTGCCGTTGATACGATTACTGCTTCATTCATTTTTTACTCCTAATTAAAATTTTTTTTTTCTTTAACTAATTGTTCCAAATAATTACATTTTGGCCACATATCAGGGTTTTTTGTTCTGTAATTCTTAATTTCTTCTAATACTTTTTCCAAACCATAATCTTCAGCGTATTTCATTGGACCACCTCTCCAGTGAGGATATCCGTAGCCATAAGCATATGTGACATCTATATCAGATGCTCTTAAGGCGTAACCTTCTTCTAGAATCATACAGCCTGTATTTAAAAGAGCCCAGCTTAATCTAGAGAGAATCTCTTTATCATCGATCTGTCTTCTAGATATCCCTTTTTCTTTAGCTACCTTTTCAAACATCATATCTACTTCAGGGTCTATCTTTTTTTCTCTTGTTTGCTGATCATAAATGTAAAAACCTCTATTAGTTTTTTGTCCATATCTGCCTAATTCAAATAGTTGATCTGCAACCGTCGAAGTATATCTAAGATTATCATACTTACCTTCTTGTTTGTGTCTTTTTCTTATTCTCCACCCCACATCATTTCCAGCTAAGTCATTAACTGCAAATGGTCCCATAGCCCATCCAAAGTCATAAATTACTCTATCTATGTCGGCTACCTTCGCTCCCTCTTCCGCTAAAGCATGAGCTTGTCTCACATATTCATGAAACATTCTATTTCCTATAAAACCATCACAGTTTCCTGCAAGAACCGGAACTTTTTTTATATTTTTTGCAAGTTTCATGGTACTAGCTATTACTTCTTTGCTAGTGTGCTTGCCTCTTACTATTTCTAAAAGTTTCATAACGTTAGCAGGGCTGAAAAAATGAGTGCCAATCACAAACTGCGGTCTACTTGTAGACTCCGCTATCTGATCTATATCTAACGTAGAAGTATTCGTAGCCAAAATAGAGTTTTCTTTTGCTAGGGCATCTATTTTAGAAAACATTTCTTTTTTAAGGTTCATTTCTTCAAATACTGCCTCAACTACTACGTCAGCATTAGAAATGCTTTCAAGCTTACTAGACCCACTTATTAATGACATTCTTTTTTTAAATTCATTTTGAGTCATTCTACCTTTAGAAACTGTATTGGAGTAATTTTTTTCTATTATATTCATTCCTTTATCAAGAGAATCTTGACTATTTTCAATTACGGTAACAGGAATTCCTACGTTGGCAAAGTTCATCGCTATTCCACCACCCATGGTTCCACACCCGATGACTGCAGCTGAATTAATAGGAAGTATTTGGGTGTCTTTTGGAATATCAGGTATTTTTAAAGCTTTTCTCTCAGAAAAAAACATATGAATTAAGGATGAGCTTTCTTTTGAATCATGGCAAACCTTAAATAGTTCCCTTTCTTTTTCTAATCCGTCAGTAAAACTTAAATTTGTAGTAGCCTTGATTGCTTCAATAGCACAAAGTGGTGACTTTCTTCCTCTATGTTTTTTTTCTATTTTATTCGAAAAATTTATAAAAATATCATTTTTTACATTAGAAACTTTTTCTGTTAGCTTGCTTGCAACAGGATGGATATCAAGGGTTAATTTACTCTTGATAAAGTTTAAAGCATTTTCTATAAGTTTATCTTCAAAAACTTCTTCAATTATGCCTGACTCTAATGCATTTTTTGCATCAATTGGTATTCCAGAAGTTATCATAGATAACGCTTTTTCTACACCTGCCAATCTAGGAAGCCTTTGGGTGCCTCCAGCTCCTGGAATAATTCCTAACTTTACTTCAGGAAGCCCTAACTTAGTAGAAGATAAAGCTACTCTGTAGTTGCAACCCATTGCTAATTCTAAACCACCCCCTAAAGGACTTCCATGTAAAGCTGCAACAATAGGTTTATTAGAATTTTCGTATTCTAAAATTACTTCATTTAAATTAGGAGACTGCATAGGCTTTCCAAACTCACTAATGTCGGCTCCTGCAAAGAATGTTCTTCCTTCACCACACAATATTATACCTTTAATATTATCATTTTTTAAAAATAGCTTTAATGCTTCAACTAATCCTTTTCTTACATTATAAGACAAAGCGTTAACCGGAGGATTAACTCCGGTTATTATTCCAATATTTTCAATAATTTCATATTTGATAGCTTGGGTATCCATTTTTTCTCCTAAAAAGTTTTATATTTNCCATTAATAGCATTTGTTATCCTGCCCACTTTAATTTGAACATTATATTTTTCATCATACTTTGGAACATCCACAAAGTTATCCAAAGAATTATTATAAAAATATTTAATAAACCATTCTTTCATCATATCAAAATCATCTACTAAATTTTTTTCTATTTCATTTTCTAAAATAGTGTGAGTAGTTCTAATTTTTTTTTTCATACTACCATTTACAATAATTTCAATTTGAAAGTTTACTAAATATTTCATATTTTCTTTAAAGTTTATCATTTTTATTATATTTTCAAAGTATGAAGTATTTAATCGCAACATTTATTTTGATATTTTGTATTATAATATTCGCTCTCTATGCTTTAAAACTTTGTCCTAATTCAGAAAACTCTATTAGTGCTTACTACAATGCTAATGGTGCGTTTGCTGGATTTATACAAAAAAAAGATGGATTAATTAGAGCATGCGAGTTTTCTACTAATGGAACTATTTTGAGCTGCTCAAAATGGTTTAATGACAAACTTCTTAAACAGGGACAAAACGAAGGTTTTTCATTAGAGGATATTTAGTAAACTTACATTTTTAATATTTATATTCCATATATTTAGCAGTATTTTTTGCTACAGTTTTTCCGTAGAGATTTTCTACTACTTTTAAGGATAAGTCTATTCCTGAAGCTACTCCTGCAGAGGTAAAAACTTTATCTATAACATATCTTTTTTTCAATACTTTGGTAGAAGGGCTTAGCTCTTTCAAAAGTTCAAAGGCACTCCAGTGTGTCGTAGCTTTTCTATTTTTTAGAAGTCCAGCAGCAGCTAACAATAGTGAACCAGTACAAATAGATATTATTAATTTTGTATTTTTTTTATTGTAAAGCCAAGATATTACTGACTTGTTGGAAATTAGGCTTCTGGTACCCTTTCCACCTGGTATTACTAGTATATCAAAATTAGGAGCATCTAAAAAACTATAGTCACTCATTACTTTGAGCCCACCAGAGGTTATAATCATTTTATTTTTAGACGTAATAGTAAAAACCTTAAAAGGACTAGGGTGTTTATAAATATCATTTACATTTTTCTTATTCAAAACTTTAGAAGTTAATCTAGTGGAGGCTAGCACTTCGTAGGGGCCAGTGAAATCTAAAATTTCTACACCTTTAAATATAAATATACCAACTTTCATGAATAATAATATGTTAATTTTTTTTTTAATTTTTAGTATAGACTTTAATTATTAGAAAAATAAAAAAAAGTAAAATATCAAAAAAAAATATCTTTAATTGCTAATGGACGCTAGGCTGATTTAAGAAAGAAGGTTAAAGTTTATTGTAAAAGACAGAATTAAAAACATTAAGGAACCTACCTATCGCATAAATACTTCCGTAAGAGTTGCGAGGTTTACGATTCTATGTGTTACAATTTTTTTATTTGAAGCTTTCTTATCATTAAAGTTACTATCAGGATTTAACTCATTAAGAGATTTTTTAAGCGCATGTTGTTTCCATAATTTATAAATATTTTCATCATCTATATTTTCGGAAAAGTCATTTGAATTTAAATCAACATCACTCTTAAAAAACTTAGTAATTACTACATTTTTTTTTTCAGTATAATCAAAAGTGATAGTAAAAAANACTTTATAAAAATTGCTCATNNCTAACTTTATAATAAATTAATTTATCAAACAATAAAAAATGGCGCCCTTACAGGGACTCGAACCCCGAACTCGGTCTTAGGAGGACTGTGTTATATCCAGTTTAACTATAAGGGCCATAATTTAACTATAACTTTTCTAATATGAATATAATATCAAATATTTAATTAAAAATTTTAAAAAACATATTATAATTTTTTTTTATTTTAAGGAAAAAAGTGTTAAAAGTACTTATTGATTTATATAAAGGATTTTTTTATGGCAATGACTATACATCAAATGAGAATTTTTTGGGCAGTATCTCAAGCCAAGTCATATACAAAAGCATCAAAAATGTTAGGTTTAGCTCAACCTTCNTTATCTCAACANATTGCTAAATTAGAAGATGANTTAGGGGCAAAGCTTTTTAATAGNGTTGGGGGNAAAATACAANTTACTGATGCAGGNCAATTTNTATATACTAAGGCAGAGACAATATTAGCTAATTTTGAAGAAACAGAAGAAGGACTTAAAGAATTTTCTCAAAAGACCAGAGGTGTTTTAAAAATAGGAATGTTGTCTTCAGTAGCAAGAAATATATTGCCGCCAACGGTTAAGTTGTTTTCAAAACTTTTTCCAAATATACAAATAAATGTTCTCGAAGTTGCTCCTGCAGAAGCAATTGATTTATTGTATGCTAGACAACTTAACGTCGCTGTTGTAGCTGCAGATTCTGTAGCAGCAGCAAATTTATCTTTNATTGCAAGTGAGGTATTTTCTGACCCTTANGTCTTAGCAGTTCCAAAGTTTATAGACCTTAGTCTAATTGAAAGCATAAAGGATTTAGAAATTGAAAAACAAAATATTTTGAAATCAACTATACTTTTTGAGTTTGGCAGTCAACATAAAAAAAGAATTGACGCATGGTTTGAAAAAAANTTAGGTGATATTAATGTACTAGCTAATACTAGATCTTATGAAGTAGCTTTATCAATGGTTGAAGCAGGTCTAGGAGTTGTAGTCTTGCCAGCACTGACAGCAGTTGTAGGTTCAGGTAGAGTATATAATGTAAACTTATATGAGACAAAAATTATGCAGAGAAGGTTAGTATCTTTAACACCAAATCAATTTTCAAAAATNGAACCTTCTAAATCATTTATAAAATGTTTAGTTGATGCTGGAAAAAATTTAAGTTTACCAAAAATAAATCAGATACCACCAATATTAAATAATGCTAATAATGATAATAATTAAAATAATGATATATTTATAAAGAAGAAATTGTATGGAAGTCATTTTTTGGGGAGTTAGAGGAAGTATACCTACGCCGGGGAGAGCATTCTCGGTATATGGAGGAAATACATCTTGTGTAGAGATTAGAATAAACAATGAAATTCTAATCTTTGATATGGGNTCAGGAATAAAAAATTTAGGAGATAGTCTNATTGAAAGAAAAATAAATAATTTTGANATTTTTCTCTCTCATTTTCATTATGATCATACTTGTGGGTTTCCATTTTTTAAGCCTGCATTTAATCCCAATATTAATTTCAACGTTAGGTCGGGAAGAAAAGACATGATCCAAATTATTGATGGCCAGATTAGCAGCCCATCTTTCCCAATTACTTTAAAAGAGTTTGTAGCTAACATTAGTTTTGATAGTTTTCATGTAGGAGAGGAAATTATTATAAAAGATAATATAAAAGTATTAACTTTACCGCTTAATCATCCTGATGGTGCTGTAGGATATAGAATAGAATATAAAGATAAATCTGTTTGTTACATTACAGACCATGAACATGAAGAAAATGTTAGAAATGAAAAGTTAATTAATTTTGTCAGTAACAGCGATCTCCTAATATATGATTCCACTTACAGAGATGAAGAGTTTGATGGTTATAAAGGCTGGGGCCATTCTACATGGCAAGAAGGCTTTAGATTATCTAAATATTCTAAAATTAAGAAATATGTGATATTCCATCATAATCCAGATAATAAAGATAACATCATGAAAGAAATTGAAGAAGAGGCAAGTTTAATTAGTAACAATATTGTTGTTGCAAAAGAAGGAATGTCTGTAAAAATATAATTATGAAAGAAAATTTAAAACAAAGATTTCTACCAGACGAATATATTTTTAATCAGGGAGAAAAGGGAGACAAAGCATATCTTTTGCTTGACGGAAGGGTGGCAATAGAAGTTAATGGAAAAAAAGTTGCTGAAATATCTGAAATGGAAATTTTTGGTGAAATGTCATTAATATTAAAAAAACCAAGGTCTGCAAGTATAAAAGCTTTAAAGCCTTCAATTGTATTACCTATAGACCAAAAAATTCTTGATGATTTACTTGCGGGTTGCCCGCCTGTTATATCTTCCTTGCTTAAACAGCTAGCTTATCGATTATCTCAATGCGATAGGGAGATTGAGTCTTTAAAAAAGAAAATTAATTAGAAGGCTTCAAAACTTTAACATAGGTTGATAGACCGGGAACTATTTTTCCCTTTAATTTTTCTGGTATATCTATAGTAATTTTAACAGGAATTCTTTGCACTACTTTAATAAAATTACCAGAAGCATTTTGTGGAGGTATTAAACTAAAGGATGATGCTGAAGCAGGTGATACTGAAAGTACTTTTCCTTGTATCTCATAATTGGAATATGCGTCCACAGTGACTTTTACATTTTGACCAATTTTAATTTTTTCAACTTGTGTTTCTTTAAAATTTGCTATTACCCAGACATCTTTAACTGGTACTACCGACATCATGGGCCATCCATTTTTTACATAGACCCCTGGTTCTACAACTCTATTAGCAATAATTCCATCAATAGGGGATAATACAGTTGTTGATTCTAGATCAATTAAGGCTTCTTTTTCTTTGCTTTTTAATGACTTCATTTTTGCAACAAATCTTAGTTTTTCAGCTTTTAACTTTTCCACATTAATTTCTAGCTTAAGTATTTCTTTATCAATAACATTATAATTAATCTTTGATGCTTTAATTTCAGTTTCAAATTGTTCTACTTTATAATATGACTTATCATAATCCGATAAAGCTTTTTCAAATTTTGATTTTGTAATTGTTTTATTTTTAAATAACTTCTCGTACCTATTTTTTTCAGATTTATAATATTTTAAAGATGACATTTCAGATTCTTTTTTAGCCTTTGCTTTATCAATCTCGGTAACAGATAAATTTTTGAGTAAAATTTTTTCTTCTACTTTAAGTTTTTCAGCTTTTAAAAGTGAATTAATTTCGCTAATTTTTGCCTCTGCTGCTTCATATTCTGCTAGTGCAATTTCATATTTAGATAAAAAGGGCTCCTCTTCAAACTTTACCAAGATATCTCCTTTTTGTACTCTAGTATTTAAAACTCCAGGAACAGTTTCCACATAACCTTCTATTCTCGAGGAAATATTAGTTATTGAACCTCGAATATATGCGTTATCAGTAGAAATATATTTTCCATAATTTTTTTGCCAATAGGTAATAGATATAATTATAGTAATGAGACTGATAAAAAATATAAAATAAAATCTTTTCATTTAAAATTAGTTAAACATAGTTTCAAAATATTTAAAATGTTATTTTGATGGTGGAGCCGAGGGGGATCGAACCCCTGACCTCGTGAATGCCATTCACGCGCTCTCCCAACTGAGCTACGGCCCCAAAAGGTAATTATTAATCAATATTTACTATAGTACTAGTATCATCATCGTCTTCTTCCAACTCGTCATTATCAATATCCTCTTCTATTACTTCTAGGTTTCCAGTTGCTGAATTATCAACAATAGGTTCATTAGTCTTAGGATCAGAAATAACGGGTTTAGAATTAATATTTAATTTATCCAAAACTTCAGTATTACATTTTGGACAAATGATAGGCCTTTTGTTTAAGTCAAAAAACTTTGCACCACAATTAGAACAATGATGCTTTTCTCCTTTAATACTATTATTCATATTGTTTCTCCCAAATAAGGATGTTATTTTATATTATTATTAAAATATTTTTAAAATAATTATATTTCAATAACTATTTACTCCTAAATTATGTTTATAAAAAAACTTAAATCTGATAATAACCTAAAAAATTTAAATAAGTACTACCTTACTAGAAGTAATAATTTGTCTGGATCTATTAAAGTTCCAGGAGATAAGTCAATTTCTCAAAGAGCCTTGATTGTCTCTTTAATTAGTTCTGGTACGACTATTATTGAGGATATTTTAGATAGCGAAGATGTTTATCATACTATGAAAGCTATAATTCAATTAGGCGCTACTTTAAAAGTAAGTAAAGGCTATATAGAAGTAAAAGGAGTTGGTCTAGGAAACTTAAAATCTCCAAAATCCCCTATTTATATGGGTAATAGTGGAACAGGAACGAGACTGCTGCTAGGGCTCGTTGCAGGGTCAAATGCTTTAGTTACTTTTTATGGAGATAGTTCATTGACTGAAAGACCAATGGATAGAATTATTATGCCGATTGAGGAAATGGGAGCAAGAATAGTTTGTAGTGATAATAAAAAACTACCTATCACTGTATTAGGAGCAAGAGCAAAAGGATTTACCTTGCCAATAAACTATAAGCTTGAAATACCGTCTGCACAAATAAAGTCCGCAATATTGTTGGCTGCTTTATCTGCTAAAGGAACTTCTTTTATAACGGAATATAAAAAAAGTAGAAATTACACCGAAAAAATGCTTTCAGAAAGAGGTGTAATATTAAAAAATAAAAAAGTTAATAAATATAAAAATATTATATCAGTCAATGGTACTTCTTTGGTCAAACCTAAAAATATTAAAGTTCCAGGTGACCCATCATCTGCGGCTTTTTTATCGGTAGCAGCATTAATTACAAAAAAAAGTTCTATAATAATAGAGAATGTTCTTTACGATAAATTTAGGCTAGATATTTTTAATATTTTAAAAAAAATGGGGGCCTTTATAAATATTATCAGAGAGGGAAAAAATACATGCAAAATTATCGTAAAATCTTCAATGTTAAAAAATATAACAATAGAAAGTAAAAATTCTTCTGCATTGATAGATGAATATCCAATACTATCTATAGCTGCTTCTTCTGCAGAAGGGACAATGATAATGAAAGGTTTAGGAGAACTTAGATATAAGGAAAGTGATAGGTTTAGTGCAATTGTAGAAGGTTTACATAAAAGTGGTGCAGATGTAAGAAGTTTCGAAGATAATATAATTATTAAAGGAAAGAAAAAAATTAAAGGTGGATGTATTATCGATGCAAAAAATGATCACAGGATTTCTATGTCTTTTAATATTTTAAGTTTAATTACAGAAGAACCAATATTTGTAAGAGGAAATAAAAGTATTATTACTAGTTTTCCAGATTTCTTTAAGAACTTAAATGAGTTAGGGGCAGATTCTGCAATTTATGGCAAACAAAAAAATTAGACCTATAATTACAATAGATGGTCCCGCAGCATCTGGAAAAGGCACTGTTACTAAAAGTATAGCTAATGACCTTAATTTATTTTATCTCGAAACAGGAATTTTTTACAGAGCAATTGGAAAGCTTTTTTTAGTTAATAAAAAAAAAAATAATATAAAAATTTTTTTAAATAGCATAACGCAAGAATCTTTTTTCATAGATAAAGCTAATAAACAAGAATTATATAATGAAGAAGTGGCAGAAATAGCATCTACTTTGGCTAAATTAAAAGAGGTCAGATCATTTGTGCTTGCTAAGCAACTAGAAATGCTGAAGCACTACCCTAATAAATTCAAAGGTATTATACTTGAGGGAAGAGATTGTGGCACCGTAATAGCTCCTAATGCAGATGTAAAATTTTTTTTGAATGCCAAACTAGAAATAAGAGCAAAAAGAAGACACCAACAATTATTTAAGCAAGATAAAAAAACAATGTATGAAAAAGTATATATGGAACTAA
This sequence comes from Alphaproteobacteria bacterium TMED93, assembly GCA_002171495.2. GTDB lineage: Bacteria > Pseudomonadota > Alphaproteobacteria > TMED109 > TMED109 > JAYYAX01. The sequence goes on along the minus strand of NHEU02000028.1, from coordinate 4,525 downwards.
AAGCTAGAGATGATAATGATATATCAAGAAAAAACTCACCTTTAGTAAAAGCTGAAGATGCTATTGAAATTGATTGTTCATCAACTGATATAGAAGAAACGATAATGATTGTAAAAAAAATTATTTTTAGTAAACTACCTAATTTTATATAAAAATTAAGGAAACAATTTATGGAAAACAACTTATCTGCCAGTGATACAAAAAATAAGAATAAGAAAGCTGAAAATTTTGCAGATTTATTAGAGGAGTCTTTCTCCAAAGAAATCAAAAAGGTAGGAAGTTTGGTTAATGGAAGAGTAGTAGCAATAGAGAAAGAAGCGGTAATAGTAGATATAGGTTTTAAGTCCGAAGGTAGAGTGCCTCTTAAGGAATTTACTCCTCCAGATAAAAAGCCTAGTGTAGGAGACACCATTGAAGTTTTTTTTGAACAAGCTGAAAATAAATTCGGAGATGCTGTTCTTTCTAGGGAAAGAGCTAAGCGTGAAGCCGCTTGGACATTAATGGAAAAGGCTTTAAATAACAAAGAAAAAGTAAAAGGTTATATAGTATCAAGGGTAAAAGGTGGCTTTTCAGTCGACCTTAGCGATGTTATTGCATTTCTTCCTGGAAGTCAGGTAGATGTTAAGGTTATCAAAGATAATTCATATTTGTTGGGAACTAACCAAATCTTTCATATATTAAAAATGGATAGAAAAAGAGGCAATATAGTTGTTTCCAGAAGATCAGTTTTAGAAGAAGGTAGAGCTGAAGCTAAAAAGGAATTAGTATCTAATATTACTGAAGGACAGGTAATGGATGGTATAGTAAAAAATATTACAGACTATGGTGCATTTGTAGATTTGGGAGATATTGATGGACTATTGCATGTAACAGATATTTCTTGGAAAAGAATAAGTCACCCATCAGAAGTGCTTAAAATAGGTAAAAAAATTACGGTCAAACTTATAAAGTACAATAACGAAACTCAAAGACTTAGCCTTGGAATAAAACAACTGCATGATGATCCTTGGAAAGGAGCCAGTGAAAAATTTAAAGCAGGTAACACATACGATGGTGTGATCACAAATATCGCTGATTATGGAGCATTTGTTGAAATTGATAAAGGGATAGAGGGGCTTGTTCATGTTTCTGAAATGAGTTGGAATAAAAAACAAACAAATCCTTTCAAATTAGTAACTGCTGGAAAGGAAGTTCAGGTTGTAATCCTAGATTTTGATGAAGAAAAGAGAAGGTTGAGTTTGGGTATGAAACAAACCACTCAAAATCCTTGGGATGACATTAGCAAAAAATTTTCCACAGGCAGCGAGCATGAAGGAGAAATAGCAAACATAACTGAATTTGGTCTATTTATAAAGTTGACAGATGACGTGGATGGATTAATTCATATTAATGATCTTTCCTGGGAACAAAAACCAGAAGAGGCAGTAAAAAAATATAAAAAGGGAGACTCTGTAAAGTATAAAGTTCTAGAAATTGATGTAGAGAAGGAAAGAATAGCCTTAGGAGTTAAGCAATTAGAAAAAGATCCTTTTTCTGAAAAAGTTAAGGATGACATCAAAACTGGTAAAGTGCTAACTTGTGTTATAGAAAATGTTCTGGATACAGGTCTGGAAGTTTTAGTTGATGGAAATCTATCAGGGTTTATTAAGAGAACGGCTTTATCTAGAGATAAAGATGAACAAAAGTCTTCTAGATTTGCTAAAGGAGAAAAAGTTGATGCAATGATTACCTCCGTTGATAAGAATTCTAGAAAACTTTTATTATCAATCAAGGCGATGGAATTAGAAGACGAAAAACAAGCAATGAAGGACTATGGTTCAGCAGACTCTGGTGCTTCCTTAGGAGATATTTTGGGGGCAGCATTAGAAGCGAAATCTACTGATAAAGATGATAAAAAGAAAGAAAAAAAAGAAGAAAAAGAAAAAAATAAAGATGAAAAATAAGGAGTTGCATTGAAAAAATCTGACTTGATAATTAAATTTTCTGAAAAAAATAATATTACAGTCAAGGATGCGGAAAGATTATTAGATATAATTATTAATGAAATAACAGCTGCGTTGGCTAAAGGAAACAGAGCAGAGTTCAGGGGTTTTGGTATTTTTAATCCTTCACTTAGGTCGGCAAGAGTAGCTAGAAACCCTAAGACTGGAGAGTCTATAAGGATTTCTAAAACCACCATACCAACTTTTAAAATGGCAAAAAAGTTTTATGAAAAATTGAATAGGTAATTTAATAGCTTGCTTAGGTTAATATTTTTATTTTTATTTACTTTATTATTGATATCATTTGGAGCTTCTAATTTAGAAACTATTAAATTAAGCCTCTTTCCATTTACAGCTGACTTAACTTTGCCAATTTATTTATTTTTTTACTTAAGTCTAAGTTTTGGTGTTATAGTTTCTAGCATTTACTTTAAATTTAAAAAAAGAAAGAAATGATTAAACCCAATAAAATTATAGTTGCATTGGATACAAACAATTTAGAAAAAGCTATTTCTATTGCTACCGAAATAGACTCTGATATTATTTTTAAAGTTGGAATGGAGTTTTTTTATTCCTTTGGTTATGAAGGCATAGAAAAAATAAAAAATATTAGAAAAAATGTAAAAGTATTTCTAGATTTAAAATTGCATGATATTCCTAATACTGTTTCTAGAGGAATAATACCTCTAATAGATAGGATAAACCCATATATGATGACCTTTCATGCTACAGGAGGAGAAAAAATGTTGCAAGAAGTTGTGGAAGTAGTGAAGGAAAAATCAATTAAAGATAAACCTTTACTATTAGGTGTTACAGTACTAACTTCCTTGGATTTAAAGTCTTTAGTTCAGTTAGGTTGGGAGGGTAATGTAAAAAGAAATGTTATTAACTATGCTTTATTGTGTAAAAAAGCAGGATTAAACGGAGTGGTCTGCTCTGCTCATGAAATAGAGGATGTTCGTAAAGCATGTGGAGGAAACTTTTTAATAGTTACTCCTGGCATTAGATTTAAGGGAAAATCTAAAGATGATCAAGCTAGAGTTTTAACAGCAAAAGAGGCTTTTAGTAAAGGAACAGATTATATTGTTATTGGAAGGCCTGTGATGAACTCCAGAAGTCCAAAACAAGAAATACTAAATATATTACAATCCAATTAGTTCTATGACTCCTTTTATAAAAATTTGCGGGATTAAAAAATATGAGCACGTTAAAGTTGCAGAAAAAAACGGAGTCTTATGGTATGGGCTAGTCTTTCATAAGAATTCACCAAGATTTATAGATTTACATGATGCAGAAAAGATAGTTAAAAAGTCTAATAAGTCTATTTTTCCTATCGCTGTAACAGTCAACCCTGAAGAGAGTTTTATAAAAAGCTTAACTGAAATAGGTATAGAAAATATACAGTTACATGGAAATGAAACACTGGAGTATTGTTTGTATTTAAAAAAAAAATTTAATGTAAAAATATTCAAAGGAATAGGACTAGAATCTAAACGGGATGTATACATTGCAGAAAAATATTCAAAAATTGTTGATTGGATAATTTTTGATAAAAAAGATGTTATAATACATGGAGGTACTGGTGAAAGTTTTGATTGGAATATTTTAAGTAAAATTGATATTAATATTAAGTATATAATATCAGGTGGCTTAACACATAGAAACGTTTTAGGCGCTTTAAATAAAACTAAAGCAAAAGGAGTTGATGTATCATCTGGAGTAGAAACATTATTAGGGGAAAAGTCTGAAGATTTAATAGAGAAATTCTGTAATTCTGTTAAATTGTTTTAAGGAGATAAAGTCTTGTTAAAAAAATTTTCATATAGAGATTTTCCAGATAAACTTGGTAAGTTTGGCAATTACGGTGGAAGGTTTGTGGCAGAAACTTTGATGCCATTAATTTTAGATTTAGAAAAAAAATATAATCGTTACAAAAAAGATAAAAAATTTATTAAAGAATTTAATCATTTATCTAAAAGCTTTATTGGAAGGCCTAGTCCTCTTTATTTTGCTAAAAATCTAACAAATTATTTAGGAGGAGCAAAGATCTATTTCAAGAGAGATGAATTAAATCATACTGGTGCGCATAAAATAAATAATTGTTTAGGGCAGATTTTATTAGCAAAAAGAATGAATAAAAAAAGAATAATTGCTGAAACAGGAGCCGGACAGCATGGTTTAGCAACTGCAACTGTATGTGCTCTTTTTGGTCTAAAATGTGTAATCTATATGGGGGCTAAAGATATTAAAAGACAGAAGCCCAATGTATTAAAAATGAAATTACTTGGAGCTGATATAGTGCCAGTAAATTCCGGATCTTCAACTTTAAAAGATGCTATGAATGAAGCACTTAGGGATTGGGTAAGTAATGTAAATAATACTTTTTACATTATAGGTACTGCCGCAGGACCTCATCCATACCCTATGATGGTAAGAGATTTTCAAAAAGTAATTGGAGAAGAGTCGAGGCGTCAATTTAAATTAAAAGAAGGTGGATTGCCTGATTACGTAGTCGCGTGTACGGGGGGGGGGTCAAATGCAAT
>NHEU02000068.1 GCA_002171495.2 Alphaproteobacteria bacterium TMED93 | reverse complement strand
GGCGGAGATTTGCTTTTATGGAAAAAGCCGGGCAAAGGTGGTGGCCTTTTATGGGAGGCGTATATTTCTTGCATGCTATAAAAAAAGTGGCAAACATAAGGTTAATTTCTCAACGTTGGCAAAAAAAAATAAAATCGTTGCGAAGACCCGCAATGGCGCGAAGTTGCATTGCACTAGGGAAAATTAAGGGAAATGACTAGTTCTAAAATTGAAGTGTTTACAGACGGTGCGTGTAAAGGTAACCCTGGACCGGGGGGGTGGGGTGTTTTTATCAGGGGTGATAAAGAAGCTGAGTTCTTCGGAGGTGAGTCTAATACTACCAACAATCGTATGGAGCTTACAGCTATTATTAAAGCGTTGACGATATTGAAAGATCAGGATGATTTGATAATTTATACCGACTCAAAATATGCCATTGACGGCATCTCTAGTTGGATTGTTAAGTGGAAAAAAAACGGCTGGAAGACAGCATCAAAATCATCCGTCAAGAACGCTGATTTATGGTTAGAACTAGATGAGCTTGCCGGAGACTTTGATATAGAGTGGGTATGGGTTAAAGGTCACTCGGGCGATCCAGGCAATGAGCGCGCGGATGCACTTGCAAACCGAGGCGTGGTTGGGGATTGATCATAAATATCGTTAAAAAAATGACTTTTTAATGCGGCAAATTATTTTAGATACTGAAACAACCGGGTTGGATCCAGCCATGGGGCACCGAATTATAGAGGTTGCCGCAGTGGAGGTGATTAACCGAAAAATTACCGACCGTCATTTTCAAAGATATGTAAATCCTGAAAGGGAAATTGACGAAGGGGCCAAGAAGGTCCATGGCATTACGGAGTTATTTTTGTCTGATAAACCTAAGTTCCGCGATGTATTAGAAGATTTTTTGAGTTTTATTTCTGGAGCAGAATTAATTATCCACAACGCCCCATTTGATCTGTCTTTCCTTAACCAGGAACTACAGTTTTGTAAAAGAGAAAACATAGATTCTTACATAAACGGAGTCCTAGATTCATTAGTCATGGCCAGAGAATTACACCCTGGCAAACGAAATTCTTTGGACGCATTATGTGACCGCTATAAAATTGATAATTCTAAGCGTAGCTTACATGGAGCTCTATTGGATTCAAGATTATTGGCTGAATGTTACCTTGCCATGACACGAGGGCAAGAAAGTCTTTTGATCTCTGAGGTTGATAATACTGCTGAAACAGATTTATCTAACGCGATAGAACGTAAACCCAATTTGTTTGTTAAGAGGGCAGAAAGGGATGAGCTAGCACTCCACGAGAGGTATTTAGAGGACTTATCGGGGGAGATAAAAGAGAATTGTCTGTGGCTTAAAAAAAATAAATGAAAATAAAGTTTCGTAATTTTTTTAAAGAAACCGTGTGTTTTACCGGCAGTATTTTATTTGTCGTAATTTTTTTTTCCCAAAATCATGATTTTGCATATGGTGATGATGTTTTTATTCACCCCAGCCGACTAGTCAAGGTGGTTGACGGTGATACCATCAGGATTCTTGATCAGGGTAGTAATATCATAAAAGTTAGGCTAGCGGGTATTGATGCTCCTGAAATCACCCAGCAATACGGTATTCAGTCTAGGATCGCGTTAAAAAGAATGCTTAAAGATAGAAAATTTACAATACAAATTTTAAATAAAGACAGATATGGGCGATCTGTTGGGATTATTTACATTGACCAATTAGATGTAAATCATAATATGATAAAGGAAGGAAATGCATGGGCTTACCGAAAGTACCTCAAAACACTTCCGGGACAAAAAGGAATATATTACATCGAGGCTGAGACTACTTCAAAATTGGGGAAAAAAGGTCTTTGGGCATTCGATAAACCACTCAGTCCATGGCTGTATAGAAGACAGAAGCGATAGTTGTTTCGTGATTATTTAGCTACCGTATCTCTGTCACCGCATTTAACGATAAACAGTTATATTCTTTGTGGGTTTCAACTCTCATGCTAACCTAGCCTATACTTTTTTTCTGGGGAGGGAAACCATGGCTGGTCACGAATTTCTTGAATCAATCGAACGGAATTTTTTAAAAGCTGTGCAATTTTTAAGAAAAAATGGTGAGGAGTCTGCAATCTCTGAAGAGTTAGCAAATCAAATTATGATGGTTAACTCAACATATATCGTGAGATTTGGAGTTCGACTTCGTGGCAGTGTATTCACTTTTACCGGATATCGATCGGTACACTCGGATCACTTTGAACCTGTAAAAGGGGGAATCCGCTATGATACGGATGTAAATCAAGACGAGGTCGAAGCACTTGCTGCTTTAATGACGTATAAATGCGCTTTGGTTGAAGTTCCTTTCGGGGGGGCGAAAGGAGGATTATGTTTAGATCCAAAGGATTGGACTGATGATGAGTTGGAGCGTATTACTCGAAGGTTTACGCAAGAGCTTGCAAAAAGGGATCTAATCCATCCATCTCAAAATGTGCCCGCACCAGATGTAGGCACAGGAGCGCGTGAAATGGCATGGATGGCTGACGAGTATCGTAGGCTTAACCCAACAGATCTAAATGCTTGGGCTAGTGTCACTGGCAAGCCCGTAACGAAAGGTGGAATATCAGGAAGAGCGGAAGCGACTGGAAGGGGCGTTAAGTATGCCTTGAATGCTTTTTTTCTCAATTCCGTAGATGTTAAGAAAACTGGACTTAGCCCCAGTTTAAAGGGTAAGCGGGTTATTGTTCAAGGTTTAGGAAACGTTGGTTATCATGCGGCGCTGTGCTTATCTCGGGAAGACAGCGCTTTAGTAACCCACGTCTTGGAAAGAGATGGTGCTGTAATTGATACTTCTGGTATTAATGTAGAGGAACTTAGACGACACATCCTGTCATCTGGTTCTATCAAGGGGTATCCCGGATACACGAAGTCGGGTGCTGAGATGATGGAAGAAGATGCAGATATTCTCATACCGGCTGCCATGGAGTTGGTGATAAATGAAAAAAATGCTGCGAGGATTAAAGCTCCCCTTATAATAGAAGCAGCAAATGGACCGATCTCTGCGGCGGCAGATGAAATTCTTATCGAGAAGGGAACAATAATAATTCCTGATCTTTACGCTAACGCGGGAGGAGTCACTGTAAGTTATTTTGAATGGATTAAAAATTTAAGCCGAATACGACTCGGTAGATTACAAAGGAGAGCTCAGGAAAATCAAATATCTGCTATTGTTGACGGAATTGAGCAGCTCGTTGGTAAAGAATTTTCCGCAGATTTCAAAGAAGAAATAATAAAAGGGTCGTCAGAGCTAGATTTAGTTAGGTCGGGACTCGAGGACACGATGAAAAGCACGTATGAGGTCATTAGCGAGGTTTGGAATCATAAAAAAGAAATTCCAGACCTGAGAACTGCGGCTATGACTGTTGCAATAAAACGCGTCGCGCAAAGTTATTCTTCGCTGGGAATTTAGCAGGTTTCGGCTCTGTTCGCCTAAAGACAGGAAGGTATAACTTTACGCTGTTTCTTTATCAGATTTCCACAAACATTTTTTTAATTTCTCTTTTCAATACTTTTCCAGTTGCGTTTCGAGGTAGCTTGTCAATAAACTTAACATCGTTTGGAACTTTAAATTTTGCAAGACGATTTTTGCAGTTTTCTATTATCTCGTTTCCGGTTATCTCTAGCCCTTTTTTTATCACAACTACCGCAATACCTACTTCACCCCATTGTTCATTCGGGATTCCGATAACTGCTGCCTCAGCGATTTCTGGCATCTGATAGATTATATTTTCCACTTCGGCAGGATAAACATTTTCCCCTCCAGATATATACATATCCTTCCATCTATCGACAATAAATAAAAAGCCATCTTCATCTTCTTTAGCGGCGTCTCCTGTTTTTAACCAACCGTCAATAAAAGAGGCCGCGGTCGCTTCCTCATTATTCCAGTAACCCGGAGTAATGTTAGGGCCTCTAATCAACAACTCTCCAATTTCCCCGGCATTTGCTTTTTCACCTTTCTCATTTACTATTTTTATTTCAGTATGTAGTAACGGTTTACCGCAGGATCCGATTTTTTTACGAGCATAAACTACATCAAGTCCTGTTCCCCCCGGGCTTGTTTCTGTCATTCCCCAACCCTGAACCAATGGGACGCCTCGGTCTAGCCATTTTAAAAGAATAGGTTCCGCGCAGGGCGCACCTCCTATTCCAGCTTGTTTGATTCTGCTGAGATCAGTTTTATCAAAATCAGGATGCTGCATTATAAACAAAAATACCGAAGGTACTCCCATGAAGTGTGTGACGCCATACTCGGGATTTCCAAGCACATTTAATGTTTTGCCGGGATCAAATTCTCTGGTCAGTATGACTTTACCACCAGCATGGAAGAGCGGATTTGAGTAGCAATTTAATCCTGCTGTGTGAAACAGTGGCAATGTTACGAGTTGGACCGATTCTGAGTTTATAAGTGCAGGAATGCCAAGATTTACGCAATTAAAAAAGGTCATTCCATGGGTTATTAATGCACCCTTCGGGTGCCCTGTGGTACCTGACGTGTACATTATCATAGATACATCACTGTGGGAGCATCCAACCGGATTAAACCCTTTTATATTAGTGCTAACCGTATCCTCATAAGAGCTGTTTTGACTTTCTTCGTTAATTTCGAGACTTAATTGAATGACACAGGCGTTTACCAGCTCTGAAGCGGTCGTTCGGAAAACTTTGTCGTGTATTAACAGCATCGGTGTAGAGTCTTTTAAAATATATTCGAGTTCGCTTTTGGTTAACCGCCAATTTAAAGGAAGGCAGATTGCACCAATTTTATGACAGGCAAATTGAATTTCAAAAAATTCGGGAGCATTTCGCATTAAAACTGCAATTCGTTCTCCTTTCTCAACGCCATTTTTTACTAGCCAAGCAGCGAAAGATGTCGCTCTTTTGTCAAGATCAAAGTAGGTCAGATGCTTGTCATTATCAAGGTCGACAATGGCTACTTTATCGCCTTTGCCTTTGGCATGATGTGAAATCCAGTCATAATATTTTGTTGACATTTCCGCTCCCCGTATGATGTTCTGCTTTCAACAGTCAAAGTGCTGCTGATGCTATAATTTATCAGCAATTTAAAAAATAATACAAATCTAATGGGAGGCGACGAAAAATGAGTGAAACATTTGTGGAGAAGTATGCAAGTTTTTTGCATCAGCATCACATGAACCATAGTTCAATCCCAGATTCAGATTTTGAGAAGTCTATTATAGATAAGTCGCATGCTTATGCTGTCCAAAATGCCCTTTTTGAAAAACTTCAAAGGCACAACCATGCGATTCCTATCGGATGGAAGGTAGGTTGCACGAGTAAGATGACGCAACAGATGTCGAGTACTGATGAGCCTTTTTTTGGAAGAATGTTTAAAAAAACCACATTTTCGCAGGTGGACACAATAAATTTAAGTGGTTTTTTTAATCCTATTTTAGAACCTGAGGTGGGTTTTTTGATGGTTGAGGATTTGCCCCCCAATGCCGCACCATTTTCTGAGCAGGATATCTTGAAAGCTACAGGAGGGTTGATTCCTGCTGTAGAAATTGTAGATTGTCGATACAGTTCGGGTTGGCCTCTAAAAATTTTGCGAACGATAGCAGATAATGGTGTGCACGGTGCATTTATTAAGGGAACTTTAAGGAATGATTGGCAACATATAGAGCGAGCTGCGATTACGCTTAAGGTTGAGCTTAATGGTCATTTCGAAACAGACGGTCTTGGTGCTAATGCACTTGGTGATCCTATTCAGTCAGTCCGGTGGCTCGCTAATACGTGTATAAAATATGGGTTAAATATAAAAGCAGGCGATTTTATTTCAGCAGGCAATATCGCGAACAAGGCAGTTTTTATCAAAGAGGGGGATGATGTCTCGATAGATTTTTCGAGCCTGGGAAAATTAGATATAAGATTTACATAGCTTGGTGAATATATATGATTAGAACTAGATTTGCTCCCAGTCCAACCGGGCATTTACATGTTGGAGGTGCTAGAACAGCGCTTTACGCTTGGATTTTCGCAAAGCAAAAACGGGGAGAGTTCGTTCTAAGGATTGAGGATACGGATAGCCAAAGATCGACGGAACAGTCTGTTAATGGAATCATGGAAGCTATGAAATGGCTTGGATTAATTCCCGATTCACAACCCGTCTTTCAAAGTAAACGCCTAAAGAGGTATCAAGAAGCGGCTGATCATTTAATCAAAACTGATCAAGCATATTGGTGTTATTGCACACCAGAGGAACTCTCCGAGCTAAGGCTTGAGCAAAAGAACAGAGGATTAAAGCCGAGGTATGACGGGCGATGGAGACCTGAAAACTTAAAAATAAAAACAGTACCAGATGGGATAAAACCAGTTTTACGTTTTAAGAATCCGCTTGCCGGGTCCGTCAAATGGAATGATTTGGTCAAAGGACCTATTGAGATAGCTAACGCGGAGCTGGATGACTTGGTAATTTTACGATCGGATGGGACGCCAACCTATAATTTTGGCGTGGTAGTAGATGATGCGGATATGCAAATATCTCATGTAATCAGGGGGGACGATCACGTAAATAATACACCGCGACAGATAAATATTTTCAACGCTCTCGATTATTCCAATCCGCACTTTGCGCATCTTCCTATGATTCTCGGGCAAGATGGAGAGAGATTGTCAAAAAGGCACGGAGCGGTGAGCGTTCTAGAATTTAAAAAAGCAGGCTATTTGCCATCTGCGTTTCTAAACTACGTAGCACGTTTGGGTTGGGGGCGTGGCGATGCTGAGAAATTTACTGTTACAGAGTTGGTAAAATGGTTCTCGCTGGAGGGTGTAGGCAAAGCGCCAGCGAGATTCGATACCGAAAAATTAGATTGGCTAAACAAATTGCACATAAAAGAGACTTCCGATGATGAGCTAGCCGGTAGTGTACGCACAATATTTACTGAATGGGGAAAGGATGTTGATACTCATGATCCTCCAATTATAGGTCTCATTGCTTTGCTTAAAGATAGGGCGACGTTACTCACTGATTTGGCAAAGGCAGCGATAAAATTTTACCAATATTCATTTCCGTCTGAGGATATGATTAACCAGTATTTTTCTGAGGAAATTGTGGTTGCAATGGATTATCTCCGAGAGGAATTGGATAGTATTGAGTGGAAAAAAGATGAAATTGGAGGGGTATTAAAAGGCACGGCAAAAAAATATAAGAAAAAATTTCCGGAAATAGCGATGCCTCTGCGACTCATGGTAATGGGAACCACAGATACGCCGGCTTTAAATGCAACTTTGGAAATTTTAGGGCGGAGCAGGGTATGTAAAAGAATTGATGACCAAATGCCTCGACTGAAACGACTATGATTCTTTACAGTTTTGCGGCTCAACCGTATAATCGGGCGTCCTTGCGGGGGTATAGCTCAGCTGGGAGAGCGCTTGCATGGCATGCAAGAGGTCAGCGGTTCGATCCCGCTTACCTCCACCATAGAACAAAGTTTTAGGTCCCCATCGTCTAGAGGCCTAGGACATCGCCCTTTCACGGCGGTAACAGGGGTTCGAATCCCCTTGGGGACGCCACTTCCAAAAATGACCTGCTCATTAGGTTCCGACCAAACTCTACGTGGGGGCATAGCTCAGCTGGGAGAGCGCAACGCTGGCAGCGTTGAGGTCAGGAGTTCGATCCTCCTTGCCTCCACCACATTGCAACTTTACTTACAATTCCCTCAACTCACCTCTACTACCCTCAAGCCCACATTACATCTGGCTTTGAGTCGAATTTCTCTCATTTTCGCTTTCCTCTCTCTTACCTCGATTTACCCCTTCAAAACTGGCTGGTGGACACGTATATGGACACGTAATTTGTGTCCAAGTTTTAGCCTGTTTTCTGGTCTTGAGTCGTAACTAATGGATTGATTTGAAGTTCAAGTAAGTCCCTCTCGTCAATCAATTGGTAGCGGCGTAGCATGGAGTCTGTCTTATGGCCGACTTGTTTCATAACAATGTGTGAAGCGTTGCCCCCACGCATCGCTCTGGTCACAAAATCATGCCGCAAGTCGTGGAAGCAAGCCCCCTTAATTCCAGCTTTTTCAAGTGAGCGTTTCCATACCTTTTGGACATAGGTTGTCCAGTAAGGGATGGGTTTGTTCGTAGCCGATAAAAAGACTTGTTGAGTGTGTAGTGTCCTTGGAATTTCACGGAGCATGGTGATCACCTCTGGTAGCAATCTCACTGAACGGGCCTCGTCTGTTTTGGTCATCGAAGCCTTCAAGCGTACAAAGCCTGTTTTTAGATCCACATCACTCCACTGCAACTTTAGAATTTCACCTTGGCGCATGCCTGTACCATGAGCCATGATGACAATGCGCCTGAGCCACAACGGGCACTCCTCTAATAATCGTTGATATTCCTCCTTTTCAAAAACGCGTTTACGGACATTGTCGACTCTCACAGTGGGATAACGGGAGATTGGAATGCTGCTAATGAACTCATAGCTCAAACCTCGGTTTAGCATATTCCTGAGTAGACTAATTTCTTCCTTCACAGTCTTCGGAGCAATGGTCTTTCCGATTCTATTTGGAGAGGGTTCTTGGAGCCTTGCATGAACGTAGTTTTCCAGTTGGGCTGTTGAGAGATCACGAATTAACTGATTATGATTCAAAAGCCGCTTGAGTGCTTTCACCTGAACTTTGATGCGGAGATGACTATCGAGTTTTTGCACTTCCTGCAGATTTAGAAACCAATCGAAAAGATTCCCGAGTGTGACACTGGCATTTTTGTCCCACTCAACATGACGCTTTTCAACTAGCGCCTTCTGTACTTCTAGTAATCTTGCCTCTGCAGCAGTTTTGCTGGGGCCGATCCTCTCCCTCTTTCTCTTTCCATATTCACGATATTCAATCCAGTAGGTCTTACCTGCATGCTTATTTAGGCGGGAGTAGCCACATTTCTCACCCTTCTTCTCGCCCGATCTAAAGTTCCCACCACAATTTGCAGTTCCTTCTGGATTCCTGCTTCTGCATTCTGGGCATTCGACCAATAATCCCATTTCATTCTCCTGTGATGCTAAATTGAGTTCAAAATATTTTCTTCTTTCAAATCAACTAATCTTTGCCCCACAGAATGGAGTAACTCTTTCCATGGTTTGAGAAACTTTTCTCGGTGATCATTGATCCATGACAAATCAATATCGATTCCGAGGCTTGCTGCTTCAGAGGATGGGAGCATCTGTTCATCAGGTGTTGTCAGATCCATGAGGTAGTACCGAATTGTTTGCCATTGCTTCATTTCTGGGGGGTCAGCACCCTCTAAGGTTAAACGGTGGCGTTCTTGTTCCTTGACATGTTTTATGGGGAGATCTTCTTTCAGATTTTTGTACTCTGCTTGAAGCAGGTAATGAATGTTCTCGCTCCAATATTTTAATCCGCTGATCAATTCTTCGTTGTCTCTCAGAGTTCTCATGAGCAGTACCATCATCAGCGATTGAGCTTCCAACTGAAAATGCTCCTCCGCTAGTGCCATGGGCACCCTCACCATCCTCAGAAACGTTGGCCCAGAAGCTGGTGAGGTGTTCTTTAGAAGCCACTTGTCAACAAGATTCAATTTGTCATGCGGATTAACCATCTTTGGTCCCTCTCCATTCAGTAGCCACTTTTGACTGATTCCATACTGATTCTCGATGGCCTTGGCTTGAATACTCGTAATTTCAACTCCACGTTGAAAAATTGAATTTAGCCCACTTGGTTTCATGCCAATTTCTTCAGCAAAATCTTTTCGTTGAATCTCCTTAACACTTATAAATTCGAAAAGACGTTGGGTCGAAGCTGGCAGATCAGAGCGGATTTTTGTTG
>NHEU02000053.1 GCA_002171495.2 Alphaproteobacteria bacterium TMED93 | reverse complement strand
TATTTAACTTACAATGTTGGGCTTTAACATGTAATAGCTTTTTATCAGATAAAGAGTGGAAATGGTTATTTCAAGAATATAATTATGACCGAGATTATGAGTTGATTTATTTTACCTAAGCTATTTTGCTTTTTAAACTTCATATAGTATTGATAAATTTTGAAAATGGAAACTTAAAAGATACTTTTGATCTTAAATGGCAGAATATTCAAGTGCTTAAAAATAATTTAGAATTATACAATTATTCAAAATAGCAAAATAACAGAATTTTTTTTATTCATTGTTTATTAAGCATATTTTGACGTACGTATTTAATCACATCATTATGGTTATAACTTTTGATTTCAAAACCCATTCTAGATAATTCCAGAGAGTCTAGAGCTGCTTTGAGAGATATTGTTTTCTTTTTTAAAAATTTTTTGAATTTTTTATTATTTACTACTCTTTTGTTGTTTTGGTACAGACTATATCTAAAAATTTTTACTTTATTAATATATTTATTTTCTTCAGCAACACCTAATATTAAAGATTTTTTTTTATACATTGCAAAATAACTTCCACCTCCAGAATCTCCAATATAATAATCACTTACTAGCTGCATTGCTAAATTTTTTGATTGACTAAAATTACCATTATACTCTGGTAATGATACCAAATTTTTTATTGATGGGAATTTTTTAATAAGATTTTTATATTCTCCAGTTAAATAAATTTCAAAATTTTTTTTATGAAACATTTTTATCAATTTGAAATATAAGTTAAAATTTTGTGTGTGATTATTGATAAAATTTTTTTCTCTCTTATAAAAACAAATTTTCTTAAGTGAACTTTTACAAGAAATCTCGTTTATAAAAGAATTTTGAAAATTTAATTTTAATGAATTATTTTTCTCAACTAAATAATAATAATAACTTAACCATTGATGGTTAGGACTATTAAATTTATATTTTCGATTTCTGATAAATTTATTTTTTTTTGTTGCATAATTGTATAGCTCTAAAATATTAAATGATATTGAATTATTTTTGCTAAAAATTTTTGTCATCGTGATAAGTATTGATTGAAAATAATTACTTTTAGACTTACGCATGTATTGGTCATATTCTCCAAATCTTAGTTTCCTGAATTTTATAAAAATACTTGTATATAAAATTATTTTTTCTTCTAATAAAAATTCAAAAATTTTTTTATTATGAAATCTTGAGGAGTCAAAAAAATGAATGAACAAAATTTTTTTATTTTTAAACAATTTTCTTGCGAGATCTATTGAAGTAAAAATATTACCAAATCCTATTCTTTGATTTTGAAAAATTATGATATCTGCTTTATTTATTAAAAATATTTTTGAAAAAATTATTATTAAATTTATGAAAAATAACGAAATATTAACTAAAAAGTTTATAGTTAATTTAATTATCCTTTTAAACATAATTACAACTTGTTTTTTTGATTAGTTTTACGGTAATAATAATTGTTAAAAATAGTACAAAATATATTTGTGTCAACTTGTATAAATTGTATGTACATTTAATACAATCTATTGTATCTGACATATAATTTAAACATCGAATTACCAAATGTTAAATAATGTTTTTTAAAAACCACTCAGAAAAATTTAAAAAAATTGTAAGTAATCTTGATTACAAAAAAATTGAAATTTTAAACAAAATAATTAAGTCAAAAAAAAAAAATAAAATTCACATTTTTGGAAACGGTGCAGGCTCCTCAATAGCAAGTCATTTTGCAAATGATTTAACAAATAGTTCTAACTATAAAGTATATTCTTATGATAATTCTGCACAAATTACTTGTTTATCTAATGATTATAAATATTCAAATTGGGTAAAAAAAATTATTGATTTTTACGTTGATAAAAAAGATTTAATTATTTTAATTAGTGCATCAGGAGAATCTAGAAATATGATTGAAGCAGCTCGATTTTGTAGAAGAAAAAAACTCGAATTTATTTCATTGACGGGTTTTAATAAAAAAAATAGCCTAAATAAATTAAGTAAAAATTTTTGTTGGGTTGACTCAACTTCATACAATTATGTAGAATTAGCCCAATTGTATATTCTTTTGTCAATTGTAGATAATCTAAGTATTAAAAAATAGTTAAATAATTTGATGTTTAATGATATCAAAAAATTAAAAGAAATTTTCAACTTATCTGGAATAAGTAATTTTTACTTATTGTTTATATTAATTTTTGTAAATTCATTTTTTGAATTAATCAGTATAGGAATGTTAATTCCATATCTTAGTTTAATATTAGATCCATTTACTTATGAAAAATATTATAATTTTGCCCATGATTTAGATATCACTATTTTAAAAGAATTATTTTTATTGGAAAAAAAAGATTTTTTACTCTTTCTAACATTTTTCATTCTTATTTTATTCGTAGTGAAGTTTTTGATAAATATTTTGTTTAGTTATTATTTAAGTTACTCAAAGATTAAATATGAAAAAAAAGTTAGTATTACAATCATGAATAATTTTGTTAACTCTAATGACTTTTCTTATCTAAATTTTCCTGTATCTAAAATTCTTCACGATATTACAGATAGAGTAAGTAATATATCAACTTGTGTAATCAATTTTGGAAACCTTTTAGCAGAAGCGATTATTTTTACATCAATAATTTTATTTATTATATTTTCATCTACAGATAAGAATTTTTATATTTTTCTATTTTTATTATTAATTTTTGCTGCATTTTTTTTATTTTTTAAAAATAAAGCTGTTAACTGGAGTAACTTAAGAGGCAAAGGAGGAAATGCAAGAAACAAAAACTTGCTCGATTTTTTAGAGGGTATAAGAGAAATTATAATATATTCCTCATATAAAAATTTAATTAATGATTTTCAATCTAATAATAATAAGTATTTAGATCCTCTCCAAAAAATGTTGTTTTGGGGCTCAATCCCAAGAATTTTTTTAGAAATTATTTTAATATTATATTTTTTGATTTTACTTTTGTATTACATTTTTTTGGATCTTGATTATAATTATCTAATCTTATCCTCCAGTATTTTGTTAGTGATGGTTTTAAGAATTCTTCCATCTATAAACAGAATTTTATACAATTATGCACAAATAAAATATGCGACCGAACCTATTTCATCTGTTCATAGTATTCTTAAAATGAAAATACATACAAATCATGTAAGTAAGCTTAAATTTGAAAATCAGATTAATTTACACAATATTAAATTTAATTACTTTGAAAATTCAGATGTTCTAAGCTCACTGAATTTAAAAGTAAATAAAGATGAAAAAATTGGTATATGTGGAGAGACAGGTGTAGGAAAAACCACATTAATTGATATTATCGTTGGAATAAAAAAGCCATCTGAAGGTAAAATAAAAGTTGATGATGAGGAGTTGACAAATGAAAATTTGAAAAATTGGATACAAAATATTGCATATGTTCCACAAAGAGTTTTTTTATTTAACTCATCTTTAAGAAATAATATAACTTTTGCAAAAGATGAAAATCAGATTGATGTAAAAAAGTTAAATGATATTTTAAAATTTGTTGAATTAGAACAGCTCATAGAAAAAAAAGATAAAAAAGAATTTTTTATCTTGCAAGAATTTGGAAAAAATGTTTCTGGAGGACAACGTCAAAAAATTGGTATTGCAAGAGCACTTTACAGTGATAGACCTATAATTATTCTAGATGAAACGACAAATTCATTAGACAAAGATACTGAGCAAAGACTAGTTTCTAAAATAGAAAATATTAAAAATAAGACAATTATATTTATAACTCATAATATCAAAAATTTAGAGGGCTTTGATAAAATATTAAAATTAGAAAATAAAAAGTTGATATTTGTTAAATAACATTTTTTAAATTAATAAAAAACTGTTACGATTGAAATTTAAGTAAATTGATTTATGCTAACTGATATAAAAGATCATATTAAATTATCTGTTTCCGATTTTTCTGTAAATTTTATTTTTGCCTTAATAGCAACTTTAATATTAGCAACAATAATAAAATCGATTTATCAATTATGTCTTACTAAAAATATTTAAATGATAAAAAAAATTTTATTTTATTTTTTGCTTGCTTTTTCTTTGCCAATTTTAATTTTTTCTCTAGATTTTATTCTTACAAAATTAATATTTAAAGATTATCATTACTTTAAAATAAATGAAAAAAGAGCACCTAAACAACAATTTTATAGGGTAAAAAATGAGTTTTATCACCATGGTTTTTTACCAAATATTAATGTTTTAGAGGAAAATATAGGTTTTGGGACCTATAGATTTGTAACTAACTCACTTGGTTTTAAAGATTCTGAAACAAGAGAAGTAGTTTTGAAAAAAGATAAGCATAGAATTTTATTTATTGGGGATTCATTTACAGAGGGTGTCTTATTAGATTATGAAGATACTTTTGTTGGAATAATTGACAATAATTTAAAAAAATTTGACATTGAAGTATTAAATGCTGGAGTTGGAAGTTATTATCCATCCATTTATTACAACAAAATATTATATTTAATAAATAATTTGAAATTAGAATTTGATGAACTAATTGTTTTTATAGATTTAAGTGATGCAAAAGATGAATTTTCTAAGGAGATAGAAGAAAATAAAATTGTATATGAAAAAAAATTAAATCTATTTGAAAAAACTGTGAAATTTATTAAATCAAATTTTGTTTTAACTTATACATTATTAAATCTTGTTTATGATTATACAAAGGATAAATATTTAAGTGACTCAGAAAATTTTATAATTCACATGTCTGAAGTAAATACTTTTACTACTGGCTGGACTTTTGATGAAGCTATTTACAAAGAGTATGGAGAATTTGGACTACAAGAAATGAAAATTAAAATGCAACTTTTAGTGGACTTGTGTAAAAAAAATAATATTGATATGACAATTGCAGTTTATCCTTGGTTTCAACAAATATATAATAATGATTTTGACTCTATTCACGTTAAAATTTGGAAAAGCTTTTCAGAGAAAAATAATATTGATTTTATTAATTTTTTCCCCTTCTTTTTCAGTAAAGAAAATTCTTTTAATGAAAATTTAGAAATTATTAAAAAATATTATATACCATTTGACGTACATTTTAATAAATTAGGTAACAAATTAATTTCAGATAATTTTCTAAATTTTTATGAAATTAAAAAAAATAATAATTAAAGATTTCAACAGATTTTATGATATACAAATATAAATAAAATAATGTATATAAACATTTAAACAAAATATAATCGTTTCAAACTATGGAAAATTTTTTTAAAATTGATGTTTTGAATAAAATTAAAAATCTGGAGACAGGAGTTAATTGTGTAGAAAAATTTATTTCAAAAAATGAAGCTGAGGAAATTCTTGATTATTTAAGAAATTTAAAAAATAAATCTGTTGGAAAGAGCAAAGCTGTTGAGAGGGAAGAAAGTACTAAAATATTTTTTGATTTTAACCAGACTCAAAAACTCAAAAATTTGAAAAAAAGAATAGAGGAAGTAATAGGGGAATTTTATGTAAATGATTTCCAACCTCATATTATCACCTCAAGATATCCTCTGAGACTTCACGCTGACACAGGAAAAAACCCGAATGATATTATTTATAAAAATGTAATTATTCCAATGGAGATAGTCTATAAGCCAGAAGCAAAATCATCTAACCCCCCCAATACAATTATATTTAAAAATAAATGGTTTGATCAGTCAGCACTTTTTTCAAGCAATATAAATTCAAATACAGATTTTATCATTAAAGATAAATCAAAAAATTTTATTGATATAATGGATATCAATGATTTTTATAATGAGTTACTAAAATATAATAATAGTGATATGAGTTATAAAGGTAATGTCTTTTTTGTAGATGAAAGTTTTAAAAATTATATTGAATATCTTACTAAAAGTAAAAGATATAATCAAAGGACAAATAAACATATAATTTCAGATAAAAAATTTGATATGAGGCATTACGAAAATTATATGTCTCATCAGCCTTACAATGATTTACAAAGTTTAGAAATAGATAGAGTTATAGAGTGGAAAATTGGTGACTTAGTTTACTGGGATAGATGTAGAATTCACTCGTCAGATAATTTTCTAAAAAATAATGTGCTTTATAAAACTCCCCTAGCAATGTTTACTTCAAAAAAAAAGATATGAGATATATAGCAAGAAGGTTTTTAAGCTTTATTTTAAGGATTATTAAAAAATTATTTCTTATATATAATAATAATATTTCTTTAAAACCAATTAAAATTCAACACAACCATTCTATGGATATTTATGAGTTATATTGTAATGAAGAAAGAATAAACTGTTATAATGAATTTAAAAAATATTTTAAAACATCAACTTTCATTAAAAGTAGTCAAATAAAAAAATATGCAATAAAAAAATCAATCAAAAATAATAGCGATGTAAAATTATTGTGTCTTGAATTTGGTGTATGGAAAGGTGACAGCATTAATTTGTTGTCAAAATATACTAATAAAATTTATGGGTTTGACTCTTTTGAGGGATTAAAAGATGACTGGCATGGTTTTTCAGGCATTGCTGAAGAAAGTTTTAACCTAAATAAAAAATTACCAAAAGTAAATAAAAATGTAGAGTTAATACCAGGTTGGATTGAAGAAACATTAGATAAATTTTTGGATGAAAATAAATTTAAGATAAAATTTATAAACATAGATGTTGATACTTACAAAACTAGTAAATATATTTTAGAAAGAATCAAGCCACTACTAGTAAAAGACGCAATCATAATTTTTGATGAATTATATAATTATCCAGGATGGGATGTGGGTGAATATAAGGCATTAAAGGAAGTTTTCAGTGAAAATGAATATAAATTTTTGGCATTTTCTAGAGATGGTTTGGAGTCAGTAATTCAAATTATTAAATCTTAAATTATTCAATTTGTTTTAAGTTATGAAAAAATTTTTTTTATTTTACTTTAGTTTTTTTACCATTATTTAATTTTATTATAGATTTAGTTTAAGAAAGTTAGTTTTTAAAGATTATCACTTTTTCAAAATAAATATTATATTCATTATGATATATAATTTAATAAGACAAGAAACCAATTAATTGTAGATAATTTTTTGCAATATCATAAAAATAGATAAATCTATTTTAATATTTTTTTAATTAGTTTCAAATCATCATTCTGATTTAGATCTAAACTATAAAGTGGATTACTATAAGTTATACAAGCTACTTTATTTCCAAGTCTTTCATTTTTTCTTATAAATTTAGATCTTGTTGCCAAACCTAACCCAGTATCCTCTCTTAAAACCACCTTTTTTTCTTGTCTTGGTTTATATCTCTCATTGAAAGAAGAAATTCTCTTAAGTGAACCTTTTTCTCTAATCCAAAAATTTTTGTGCTGTTCATATGCAGCAAAACAACTATCAATTTTTTTATTTTTTTTTAAGACTTTAATACATTTTTCTAAAATTTTTGGAGCCTTAAAAAACTCTGTAGTTTGAACAAAAGTAGTAATATCAGTTTTACCTTTTATTTCTTCATAAATTTTTAATGCATGAGATAATGCAGCTTCCGACGTAGCTTTATCATTTGATAGATGAGTTGGACGAGGAAATATTGTAAAACAATTATTATTCTCAGAGATCTGTGCTATGACTTTGTCATCTGTAGATATTATGATGTCATCGATTAGTTTAACTTTTTTTAAATAATTAATTGTATGATTAATTAATGGTAATCCATTTAGCTTAATTCTATTTTTGTTCTTAATTCCTCTTGAATTTTTTCTAGCTAGAACTATACAAGGAATCTTATTACTTTTTAGCATTCTATGTGAGTATTCTTTGTAATTAGTGAGCCTTCACGCAAATAATCAACATCTGCTACAATGCCTTTTGATAATTTTATAAGAGTAATGAGAGGTTTATTCTCTACCTTATCTAAAGAGGTGCTTTTGAAAGCTTCATTGCCTTTTACATTTATTATGAAATTTTCTTTTATTTTTTCACCAAACGTACATGACTCATAACAATTATAAACAGCTTTATTAAGTAATTTTAGTAAAGCCTTTTTGTTGAATTTTTTTTCAATATTTACATAAATCAAATAGTTCCAAATAGAACATGAATTTTTAAATTTTTTATAAATTGATTTTAAATCCTCACTCAATGAATTTTTACTAGAAATTGTACTTATCTTGTTATTTCTAAAATTTTTAAAATTAGATATCAATATTATTTTATCTATATAATTAGTTTTATTATTAATTTTGGATAGAAAAATATTTATTTTTATTTTCAGTTTCTTAAAATCGTGTTCTCTTCTTGCATTAATAATTAACCCAAATTTTAAATTTTCTTTTTTTAAAAATTCACATTTTTTCCATTTATTAATATATTTTTTTTGTAAGATTTTATGAGTATTTATTGATCTATTTGATTGAAAACTATGCTGGTGAATTCCATGGAGATGAAAAACCTCAGACATTGCACTGTAGCAAATTTTGTAACCTTTTTTTATAATTTTATTAGCCCACTCTCTATCTTCTATATTTGTTAATTTTGAATTAAAAAGATTATTTTTTAGAATCTTCGCATTATAAATTGAGTTAGCATTATTTAGATATGGGTCCTTTGTGTAAATTATTTCCTGATCTTTAAATACAATATCTAAATCAATAAGATTTTGAGTAGATGAACCAGGTAAAGGTATTTGCTTTCCAAAAACTGCAGCATACTTTTTATTTCTCTTAATAAATTCTAAATGTTCTTGAAGCCAGGTATTTGATACAGGAATACAATGTGATGATAAAATACAAATAAATTCTCCTTCACAAAATTTGATACCCGAATTTAATATTTTACCTGGTAGATATTTTTTAAAAGTTAATATTTTTTTAATTTTAAATCTTTTAAGAATTTCCATTGTATTATCGGAACTATTATTATCGCAAAATATAATTTCAAAGTTTTTTAATGATTGTTTTTTTAGAATAGGCAATAATATTTTCAGCCATCTAGCTTCATTTTTACCTCTAATAATTATTGAAGCTGCTAATTTATTTTTTTGGACCATCTGCCTCTATAATTTTTGAAAATATCTTTTTCACAACTCAATAATCCAAGTCCCCTCTTTTTTCCAAATTTTTTAAGATTTTTTTTGTAATTACTCAATGTTGCAAGTTCATTAGGCAAAATAGCAAATTTATTATCTCTACCTGGAAGATTTTTATTTATAGTGAAGTGTTTTTCTATAAGTGATGCACCTTTTGACAAAGCAAATAAAGCATCATTTATACCTTGCATGTGTCCAGAATAACCTATGTTATTAAATTTTGTCTTTAGATAGTCAAATTTTTCAAAATTACAATTTTCAGGCTCAAGTGGATAACTACTTACACAATGAAGTAAAATAGCTTTTTTCTTATATGATTTATTTTTAATAATAAAATTAAGAATTTTTTGTAATTCCTTTTTTTTTAAGCATCCTAAAGAAATTATTACTTTTTGAAACTTTTTAAATGCTAGTTCTATTAAATCTAAATTATATGCCTCATGCGATGGTATCTTGACCCAATCATCTTTAAGTTTTTTTAGCATATCTATTCCCTCTTTATTGAAAACAGATGCAAAGCATCTAATAGAATTTTTTTTTGCAAAACTTTTAAGTAGTTTGTATTTTTTTTCATCTAAAAAAGCTTTTTCATAAATTCTTCGTCTTCCATCTAAATCCCAATCACCACTTTTCAAAAATTTAGGATTCCATATTTGAAATTTTACCGCATCTGCCCCTGATTTTTTAGCTTTCAAAATCATTCTTTTTGCTAAAGATAAATTTCCAATAAAATTCCATCCTATTTCAGCCACTAATATTGACATTGTTTAAATTAATTGCAGTTTTAAGTTTATATATATTGGATATATTTCACTATTGCGAGTATATAAATAACTTTTGTGACATTTTATAGTCTTATTATAAACCTTAAAAATATAAATTTATCATAAATATGAGCAAGTTTGTTTTAATTCTAAAGTTTTTTTTTGTTGAATTTAAGTTGATAAAAAAAAAAATCAATAGATATTTTTGATACAGTAAGAAGCATCTCATCTATTAAATTTTTCAAACACATAATATATAAAAATCAAATCTCAATTTTTAGAGATAATAATATTAGTCAATATCTAGAACTAAATACTTCAATTTGGAAATTTAAAAAAAAAGGGAAGAACAAATACATATTAATAGATTTGACACTATCAACCCATCCAATACATGCAATTATTCAATGCATTTTAGGAAACAATTTTAGAAAACTCACAGGTTATGATTGTAAGGCAATTATTAACGAAAATGATATACTTACAAGATTTATAGCAAAAAGTTTTTCAATAAACAAATTTGAAATTTTAATCAATGGAAATATTTTTAAAAGATTTTTTTATTACTATAAATCATTAAATTTAATTAAAAGTGAAAAATGTTTAAAAAAATTAGTTGTATTAAAAAGCGAAAAAATTGAAATAGGAAAATCAGCTTATGAATTTGCGGTAAGAAATTATATTAAAGAGCTTCCTTCAGAAGATAATATTCACCTATTTTATTTAGCATTATCTAAAAGTTTACATGTGTTAAATCAATCACAAAAAATCTTTAATTCGAAAGATATAGCTCTTTTCTTGATGGCTGAAATTCAATTTATACCAAATAGAATTTTTTTTCAAAAATGTCTTCTTAATAAAATTCCAATTTATGCCTCTTATGGTGCTAAAAAAGAAGATCAAATATCAATCTGTTGTTTTGATAGTTTGAAAAGCTTTAATCAACATAGAATGAAATTTTC
>NHEU02000012.1 GCA_002171495.2 Alphaproteobacteria bacterium TMED93 | reverse complement strand
CCTATCTAAAGTTTTATCAGCAACTTCGCATTTACCACTCCAAATAAAACTTGCATTCTTAAAATCTTTATCCATTTTTGTTATTTGTGAAAAAGCACCTATACAAGACTCACCTACTAACTCTGTCCATTTACCAGTACCAGCAATTACCTTAAATTGCTGTAAACCATAGGAATCTTTTTCACCCCTTGAAGGTTTAAATTCTGTAAAAACTTTCTCTCCATCTGCATCCGTGCCCTCACAAATAAAAAAACCTCCTTGGTCTGCATTATTTTTATAGATAAGGTATCCTTTACACTCTGAACTAGCATTTGTTCCTACACTAGTTGTAGTAATACCTTTATTATTAAAAAATATAATTTGTTCGTTTTTAGAGACTGCAAAAATTTTCTCAAAATTATAGTGACCATATGCTTTCCATATAAGTTCGCCAGAGAAAACATAGTTCAGCATAAAAAAATAAAATAATAAATTTAAAACTATTTTCATATATACATCCTTTTTTAATAATGTTATTTCATCTGTTGATTCTACTCTACAGTTACTGATTTAGCCAAATTTCTTGGTTGATCAACATCTGTACCTTTAAATACCGCTATATGGTAGGCTAATAGCTGAATAGGTAGTGCCAATATTAATGGTTGACATAATTCACTACATTCTTCTATTGAAAAAATATAACTAGATATGTCGTTGATTTTCTTAGCTCCTTTTTGGTCAGTAATAGAAATAATTTTTCCACCTCTAGCATAAACTTCAGCAAGGTTGGATGCAGTTTTATTAAATATTTTATTTGTGGGCAAAATTCCTATTACAGGAACATTTTCGTCTACTAACGCAATTGGCCCATGCTTTAATTCCCCAGCAGCATAGCCTTCTGCATGAATATAACTAATTTCTTTTAATTTTAATGCTCCCTCCAATGCTATAGCATGCGCTTCTCCTCTTCCTAAATAAAGAACATCTCTTGCTGTATATATTTCTGATGCTATATTTCTAATTTTATCTTCATTATTTAAAGTTTTTGTCATTAAAGAAGGAACTTCTATTAGATCATCTATTATTGTTTTCTCTTCATCCGGAGAAACTTTATTTTTTGCAACACCAAGCTTTACTGCTAGAATTAATAATGTAAATAGTTGAGTAGTAAATGCTTTTGTTGATGCAACTCCTATTTCAGGACCAGCTAGAGTTAAGATAGTTTCATCAGATAGTCTGGCTATACTACTTTCTGAAACATTTACAATGGAAAAAGTTTTAGCTCCTGTTTTTTTTATCTCCTCTAAACATGCAATAGTATCTCTAGTTTCTCCAGATTGAGATATAAATAAAACCAACTCATTATCAGAGTGTGTAATATTTCTATATCGATATTCTGAAGCTATATCTATGTGCACTGGAATGCCTGCTAATTTTTCAAACCAAAACCTAGCTACCTTACATGCATACGATGAGGTACCACATGCAATCATAGTAATTCTAGAAATACTTTCATTAAAAAGTTTGCTATTCAACTTTAATGACTTCGTATCTAAATCTATAAAACTCTTTAAAGTTTCACCTATTGCAGTAGGCTGTTCATGAATTTCTTTATGCATATAATGCTTAAAACCACCTTTTTCTATAGATAATCTAGATATGCTAGTTATATTGATATCTCTATTAACTAGTTTCCCTTGATTAAATATTTCTACTTTATCAACATCTAATACTGCCCAATCTCCATCTTCTAAATAACTGATTTTTTTAGTATAAGGAGCTAATCCTACTGCATCTGATCCTATATAATTTTGATTTTCTCCATATCCAATTGCTAAAGGACTTCCTTTTCTAACAGCAATAAGTTTATTCTCATTAGATATTAGAATTCCTAAAGCAAATGCTCCTTTTAGTTTTTCTAAAAGCTTCATTATTGATTTATTTATATCAAACCCTTCTTCTAAAAAGTTTGTAAGTAAATGAGCAATAACTTCACTATCCGTTTCACTATTTAATAGGTTTTTATTTTTTAATTCTGCAATGATGTCCTTATAATTTTCAATAATTCCATTATGCACTATAGCAACTTTACTAGTAGCATGTGGATGAGCATTTATTTCATTAGGAGCCCCATGAGTTGCCCAACGGGTATGCGCTATACCTAAATTTCCTTTAATAGGATCATGTTCTAAAAGCTTTTCTAAATTTTCTATTTTTCCAGAAGCTCTTCTTTTTATTATAGTCTTATCATTAATTGTTGCTAATCCAGATGAGTCATAGCCTCTATACGCAAGCTTTTTTAGCCCATCAATCATTGCCGTAATAATATCTTTTTTACTAATTATTCCTAAAATTCCACACATATTATAAATACATTTACTTTAAAAATTTTTTTCTTCCTTTCTTCACTAATTTTTGCTTTACCCTTGCTATAGAAAAGTCATTTACACCCACATCATTTGAAATAGTACTTCCTGCTGCAATAAATGCCTTATTACTGATTTTTATAGGGGCTATCAAAGCACAGTTAGATCCAATAAATACGTTATTTCCAATCATGGTCTTATGCTTTGCTTTTCCATCATAATTACAGGTGATAGTTCCCGCACCTATATTACTGTTTGTACCTATAGAAGCATCACCAACATAAGAAAGATGGTTTATTTTAGAAAAGTTGCCTATATTAGAATTTTTTATTTCAACAAAGTTACCAACCCTTACAAACTTACCTATTTTAACACCTCCTCTCAATCTACAGAAAGGTCCTACAGAAGCAGAGTCATTAATTACCGTTTGTTCTATGTTGTTGCTGGCAGCTATATATGCATTCTTTTTAATAACTACATGTTTTCCAAAAGTATTATTGGGACCAATTTTTACATTTGACTCAATTTTAGTATCAAAAGAAAAATAAATAGTTTCAGGCTTTTGTAAAATTATACCTTTCATCATAAATTTTTCTCTAAGTTTTTTTTGGTACCTCTCTTCAGCCAAAGATAGCTGATACATATTATTAATTCCCATGACCTCATTTTCATTTGCTAGGGTTAAGGATAGAGAAACATTCTCCTCATTTGCTATCTTGAATATATCCGTTAACAAAAATTCTTTTTGGGTTTTATTTTTTTTTACTTTGTTAAGAAGCTCATAAATACTTTTAGCTGAACCACAAAAAACTCCTGAGTAACATAAATTTATATTTTTTTCACTTCCTTTAAGGTTCTTCTGCTCTATAACTTCTAACACATTATTTTTTTTTGCTATAATTCTTCCATAACCTTTAGGTGTCATACTCTCAAAGCCAAGCATTGAAATTTTATTTTTACTTTTATAAATTAACTTTTTTATAGTACTATTTTCTAGTAGGGGCACATCTCCATATAATACTAATAAGCTTTCTTTGCTTTTTCCTATTTTTTCTTGTGCACATAATAAAGCGTTTGCTGTACCTAGTTGTTCTTTTTGAATAATTATTTTAACATTTTTTGGCAATATGGCTTTGATATTATTGCTATCCTTGCTCAGTACAACAAATAAATTTTTATATTTTATTTTATTACATAAATTGATTACATGAAGAATCATTTCTTTATTAGCTATTTCATGTAAAACCTTAGGTTTTGAAGATTTCATTCTAGTTCCTTTGCCAGCAGCTAGAATGATGATATTTAGAAGGTTATCCATACATTATTTTCTATTATTATAAAAGTTGGATACTAATTTAACAGTCTGATTTCCTTTTGCCAAAATATTATTTTTCTTATCAGTTATAGTTCCTTCTAAAAAAGCAATTGACCTCCCTGATTTTATTACATTACCAGTTACTAATACTGGTTCAGGTAAAATCTTCTTGATAAAGGTAGTTTTAATCTCCAAAGATAACACTAAAGTATCAATGCCTACTTTACTCATACAGGCTAATGCCATAACAGCATCTAACCATCCTGTAATAAACCCTCCTTGTACTATGTTGCCAGAGTGACACATATTTCTTCTAGGTTTATATTCTACTATCGCTTCTCCTATCAAAGGATCAATTTTTAATATTTTTTTTATACCTAATGTAGTTTGTGGAGGCTTAGAAAACATATCCTCTAAGAATTTTAATTCTTTATTTTTAACTTTACTTACCATGCTAAGATTATAATAATTAGTTTATGCAAAAAAATATTAATACTGGCACCGAACAACTTATAGCTTGCTTTGATCGAGGAATTATTACTCTTAAATTAAATAACCCTAGATACAAAAATGCCTTATCTGAAAATTTAACTCCTTATCTAAGAAGAATACTAAAAAAAATAAATAAAGATAGCAAATATAAATTATTAGTTTTAAAAGGCGTGGGTGATAGTTTTTGCTCTGGTGGAAACATAAAAGGAATGAATAAAAAAGAAAAAACTGAAAGCATAGAAAAAAAGATAAATAACCTAACAAAAAAACAAATAGAATTAACTGGAGAATTATATAACCTAAAAATCCCTTCAATAGCTGTCATAACTGGTCCTGCAGCAGGAGCAGGCTTTTCTTTGGCTTTAGCATGTGATTTTAGAATAGGAAATAAAAACTCCTTTTTTGTATCTAATTACAGTAAAATTGGCTTAAGTGGAGACTATGGTATATCTTGGTTTTTAACCAACCTTTTAGGTGAAGCAAAAGCAAAAGAAATTATGATGCTAAATTATAGAATATATGCAGATGAAGCATTTAAGATAGGCCTTTTAAACTTTCTTTTTAAAAGTAAGTTAGATGCAAATGTTTCTAATATTTGTAATGAAATAGTCTCGCAATCATCTCTAGCAATAAGGCATATAAAAAACAATATACATGCTTCTAGAAAAAATAAGCTTGAAAAAATGTTTAAAATTGAAGCAAAAAATCTTTTAGAATGCTCCTATAGCAATGAACATAAACTTGCTGTCTCTAACTTCATTAAAAAATAGGTGCATTAAATATGCTTAATATAAAAGCTGAAATAACATTCATAAAAAAACAAAAAACTAAACCTTATTATGATAGTTCTGCAATAACAGGGTTAGTGCCAAAGCTTTATTTTAAAACAGAAAAGAAACAAGTAATTTTATCTAATGCTAGAACTAAAAGAAATATTTACTTCGAGAAAAGCGGGTTTGAAATCTGCAAATTTTCATCTAACTATAATAGTAAAAATATTCATAATAATTTAGATGGTTATAAATTAGAATTAACTAACTTTCTTAAAAAAAGATTCAACTGTCTTAACTCCTATATTTTTGATTTAACTAGAAGAAGTAATTCTAGCAAAGGAGCAAAAAATAATGACGGCAACAGACAACCAGCAGAAAGAGCTCATGTAGACTACACCAAAGATTCTGGAATAAAAAGGGCAATGGATATAATTGGTAAAAAATATTATAGAAAAATAATAGACTCCCAATTTAGAATAATTCAATTAAATATATGGAAACCTTTATGTAAAACAGTTCTATCTTCTCCTTTAGCATTTGCACTTCCTAAATCTATTTTAAAAAAAGACTTGATTGCGACTGATCAGAGGTTTCCTAATAGAATAGGAGAGATTTATCATTTAGCTTATAATAATAAACAAAAATGGCTTTGGGTACCTAATATGAAAGATAGTGAAATATTACTGCTTAAAGGTTGGGATAGTTTAGCAAATAAAAAAATACCTATGTGTACACCTCATACCTCTTTTAATTTAAAAAATCAAAACATCAAAAAGAACCCGAGAGAAAGCATTGAAGCAAGAGTATTTATGGTTATAAAAAATGAATAAAAAACAACATTTATATTTAGTTTTTGGAGGAAATCTAGAAAAAATAGGACTAGAAAACTTCTCTGATGTTAAATCTTTAGAATATGTAGGAATTTATGAATCTCTTAAAGAAGCAAAAAAAGAATGGAAATCAAAATCAATAAAAAATATTGATTATGCTAATAAGAAATTTAACTTAATGCCCTTATTTAACTTAATTGATCCATCAGAAAAAATAATTGATTATGTTAATAGATTAAAGTTCAAAAAAATAAAAATTGATAAAATTATTTTTACTCCTGAGGAAACACTTATAGATGCATCAAAAAAACTCAAGAAATATAATGCTGGAGCAGGAATAGTAATTAAAAATAAAAAACTTTTAGGAATTATTACAGAAAGAGATATAATAAGAACTATTGCTGTAAAAAAAACCAAAATTTTTGAAACTCCATTAAAAAACGTTATGACAAAAAAAGTGGTATATATAACCACCAAGCATACATTAATAGCAGCAATAGAAATATTAAAATCCTCTGGCTTTAGACACTTGCCAATTTATGATGATAAAAAAAATAAATTTTATGGTATTATATCTTATAAAGATTTCTTGTTAGGAGCGTCATATTAGTTATGAAGAACTTTTATAAACCTGATTATTCTTTTGATCCAGATAGTCCTTTTGCAAGGGACTCGCAAAATAAACTTATTAGAAAAACTTACTGGGATGCTCTACAGGATGCTTCTATTATTTCCTTATTTAACAACGGAATTGGAGAACATTTAACTAACGAAGAAAAAAAAAATCACTTAGTCGATATCAAAAGAGCACATTTGATTGATTATGTTTGTATTCAAGAAGTTTTACCTCCTGAAAATTAAATTAAAATTAGTTTAAAATTTTCATTAAAAAAATACCTTAATGATATAATTTCATAGTTTTCTTGATTAGTTTCCATTAACTGTTTTTCACTATTACTAAATAAATTAACTTTGAACTCCAAACATTCTCCTTTATCTTCTGTATAGGACTTTATCAGGTCAATATTCTGAACATCGTATTTTAAAAAGTATGTAAATATTTTTATTAAATGATTAGATATCTTACTACTAGGGTCTTGTAAATTATAATGAATAATAAATTTATTACTTAAATATTTTGCAGCTGTAAGATTTTTATTTCCTTTTGCACTTTTAATTTTCTTAATTTTTTTCTTAAAAGAATTATTTATTAAGTTATTTTGGATATCTAACATTACATTATTAACGACATTATAATAAAAAATTATAATTTATTTACAAAACCCTTTTATTTCTATTAATTTATTTTTATTACTATTAGTAATACTTGATTTCACTGTAAAATTTTTTTTATGTAAATCTAGAAATATTACTTCTATACCACTATCATCTCCAATACTTGACATATTAATAGCTAAAATTCCACTCAAATACTTAGTCAATATAGAATATGTGCCGCTAATACTTAATCCAGATAAAAATAACTTTTTGTCAGAAATATAGAAGTTTACTACCTCATTGGTATCAGCCCTAGAACAAATAAACCTTTGGTTTGAACTTACTTTAGCATTATTAAAGAAGGATATTAAAAAAGTTAATAAAATGACTTTAAAAAACAAATCACTTCTCACTTAAAGCACTACTAAGATTTACAAATAAAGGTTCAAATATGTAATCAGCAATTGTTCTCGATCCTATTTCTATCATTGCCATAACTTGTGTGCCAGGATACATATAATATTTTTCTCCTGCACCATCAAAATAATCTTGCTCTGTTTCAATTCTAATCTCATAATAAGGCTCGTTATTATCTTTTTCGTTGTATATAGCGTCTGGACTTATACCCACTACACTTCCAATAATAGTCTCATACAAACGATTATTTTTTCCTGCTAACTTGACATTAACTTTTTGTCCTTTCTTGATATAACCTATTTGGTCAACAGATAGTCTTGCCTGAACTATTAGCTTATCATTTATAGGCACTATATCAAATAATGGGTCACCAGCTTTAACTACACCTCCAATAGTATCAACAAATCTTTGTTTAATTATTCCATTTTCTGGAGATTTAACACTTGTTCTATTTAAACTATCCTGTAAAGAAGACTTTCTTTCTATAAGTTCTTCATATTCTGAGGTTTCTTCTAATAATGTAGTTCTGACTTCTGTAAAGTAGCTTTCCTTAATATTTTTTATTTTAGAGTCAGCGCTTTCTATTTTTGAGATAATTTGATTTTTCTCTTTTAAAAGGTTTAAATGTGACAACCTATTTGTAAGCTGTTCCTCTAAAAGAGATTTACTTATATTTATTTGTTCTTCTAATAGTTTTAGGCTATCAGTTTCATTTTTAAGAATACTTTTTTGTTCAAAGATAGAGGCTTTAAATCTTTTTGTTCTAACATCATATAGTTTTTTTGATTCTTCTATTAAGATAGGATATTTTTTTACTAAATTTTCTTCATAAATAGGTTTTTTCATATCAGATTCTGCTCTTAGTCTTGAAATATTTATAGATAAACCTATTAGTCTTTTTTCTAACTCAGTAAAACTTGACAAAGTTTTAATAGGTTCCAACTCTAATAATAAGTCGCCTTTTTTTACTACATCTCCTGAGTTATAAAGTATTTTCTTAATAATACCTCCTTCCAAATGCTGCACTGTTTTTACTTTAGAAGAGGGTATAACTACTCCATTAGTTTCAGCTATTATATCTAGTTTAGCATTTTTAAAGTAGTAACCCATAGAAATAAATAATAAAAAAATAAGAAATATTATTAAAAAAATTATAAAAAAAGAATTATTTTCTTTTCGAATAATTTTTTCTAGTTCAATGCCTTCTTC
The DNA here is from genome assembly GCA_002171495.2 of Alphaproteobacteria bacterium TMED93. Lineage (GTDB taxonomy): Bacteria > Pseudomonadota > Alphaproteobacteria > TMED109 > TMED109 > JAYYAX01. Next base: position 6,284 of record NHEU02000012.1, on the reverse strand, counting down.
TTCTTTAAGCATTAGCTTTCCTCTTTTTTCTAATCCCTATTCTTGGAATAGGCTTTGTTGATAAATCAATAACTATATTAGCACTTTTTAAAATGTTGGGATCATGCGAAGCTATAATCAAGGTTTTTTTTAACTTGATAAAGTTGTTTAGTATTTTATAAAGATCGAAAACACCCTTGTTGTCTAATGACTCACTTGGTTCATCAAAAATAATAAACTTACCATTATTAATAATAGCTCTTGCTATTCCTATTCTTTTTTTGATGCCTACTGGAAGGTTTTTACCATTATTTTCAATTATTTGATTAATTCCATCAGGAATTTTATTTATATAATCAGTTAATCCAACTGAGCTTATTGTTTTTAATAAAACTCTGTCATTAGTTTGTTGTAGTTGTGTTTTTGAAAGATTTATTAAAATATTATCTTTGATGCTCAAGTTAAATAACTCTACTTCCTGTGGCAAATAGCATATTTGGCGTCTTAACCAACTTATATCAAATTTATTTAATTCAATATTATCAAATAAAATACTTCCTTTTAAAGGCTTAATTAAACCTAGGAAAGATTTACATAAAGAAGTTTTCCCAGCAGAGTTATAACCATTAATTACAACAATTCCTCCTGATGGAATAGTGCAATTTAACCTTTGAAATAATACCTCCTTGCTATTAGGAAATCCTAAGGATAAATCTTTCAACACTAATAAACCTGATATAATTTTTGGATTTACACCATCTACATTTTCTTTGATAGATTTGTCTATATTTTCTACTTTATTATTTTCTTGATTATTCACTAATGATAAAAAAGAAAACTTTAGTATTGGGCTAAACATTCTAGCATTTAAAATATTTATACCAACTAAACCTCCTATAGATAGGTTTTGATTAACTACCTCTTGAGCACCAAAGTAAATTATAAAGATAGTTGCTAAAACAGGAAATGAGGAAAATATAATATTATAAAAGTTATTATAGTTTTTAAACTTTACTTCAGCTGCTCTTTGCCTTGCATAATTTAATTCAAACAAAGAGTATAAAATATGTTTACTGTTAAAAGTTCTTACAGCGGTTGCCATATTACTAATATCTGAATATATATCTTTAATTTTGTAAATTTTTTTATTTTTAATATTTGTTAAATTAACTAAATATTTATTTTTTAACTTTATAAAAAATAAATATGTAATAATAAATATACTAGAAATTACTCCCAACCTTATTGACAAAAGGTAAATGAAAAATAAAAAAATTATCACAAAAAAAATATCAATTAGTGAAATCAATCTATCACTTTCATCAGAATTATTATAAGAAATATTTGGATTCAAATTATCAAATAATTGTTTCTCATTTTTACTATCTAATACACCTAATTTAATAGTAAAAGCCTGTTTAATTTTTTTTAAAACTAACTCTCTTTTTCCTACTACAGAAGCTTTATTTGCTAATAACCCACGTACAAATCTTAAAAAAAACTCTAATATAAATGCTACAGTTACTCCTACAGTTAAAACTATTAGTGTAGAGTCTAGTTTATAAGTGAGATATTTATTAAAAACTTGAATTACATATATGGCACTTGATAAGGCTAGTATGTTAATAAGCAAAGAAGAAATTATTATCCAAAAACTTTGCCACTTGTTATTTTTTAAAAATTGATTTAAAGTCAGCATTTTTTTATATATTCAGTTTAGTAAAATATTAAAAAAAAGATATACTTATCAATTTGGTTGTTAAGAAATTAAATTAATAGTATATTTTAACTTTATCCGCGGTAGCTCAGTGGTAGAGCAATCGGCTGTTAACCGATCGGTCGTAGGTTCGAATCCTACCCGCGGAGCCATACTTAATTCGATTTCTATATATTTTAAAGAATAATATTTGTTATATTATCCTTTGCTACTATACTTAGTAATATGGTGCGAACGCTTTTAATATTAAGTATTGTATACTTTATTTCAGTAAATATTCTTAAAGCTAATAACTTAGCTCTTCCATGCGCAGGATGCCATAGCACTGATGGTAACTCTCCAGGAAAAACTATCCCTTCTATTAAAAATTTAGAAAAAAATTACTTTATTCAGGCTTTTAAAGAATATAAAGATGGAACAAGAGACCACTACATAATGAAAATTATTGCTAATGGTTACTCTGATAAAGAAATTCAATTATTGGCTGATTACTATGAAAATAAAAAATAGTTTTCTAAATAGAAGATCTTTTATTTTAGGATCATCCCTAGCTTTTTCTGGAGTTGCTAAAGTATTTTCAAAAAATACGGCAAATAAATCTCATGTAGTTATATTAGGTGGTGGTTGGGGCGGATTAAGCGCTGCAAAAACACTAAGGTTAATGAATAAAAATTGTAAAATTACATTAATAGAAAAAACAAAAGAATTTATATCTTGTCCTATTTCTAATTGGGTAATTGGACAACTAATAAATATGGAAAATATAACATTTGATTACGAAAAATTTAAAAGAAATAATGATATTGAAGTTGTTATTGATGAGGTTATTTCTATAGATATAAACAAAAAACTTATATCTACAAATGAAACTTCTTTAAAATACGATAAGTTAATTTTATCACCTGGTATTCAATTAGATTTTTCTAATATTGATGGATTTAAAAATAGTCATAAAGATTCAATATTTACTGCATGGAAAGCAGGAAATGAAACTCTCAACTTTTCTAAAGAGATAAGAAATATTGAAAATGGAGATAATATAATTATTTCCATACCCTTGAGTCCTTATAGATGTCCACCTGGTCCCTATGAAAGAACCTCTCTGATTGCGGATTATATAAAAAAAAATAAAATTAATGCAAAAGTTATTGTACTAGATGCCAATCAAAAAGTTGTATCTAAAGGGTCTTTATTTAAAAAAGCTTGGGACGAACTTTACAAAAATATAATTTTGTATCATTCAGATAGTCAGATACGTGCAATAGATAATAAAGAAAAAAAAGTTTTTACTGATTTTGATGAATACCGGTATAAAATTTTAAATATTATACCTCCTCAAAAAGCACCTAACTTATTGTTTAAAACTGGTCTTATAGAAAAAGGTAGAAATTGGGCTCCTGTAAACCCATATGACTTTACTTCAAAGTATTCCAATGACATTTATATTATAGGAGACTCAACTGATGCATCTTCAATTGGTAGCATTCCAAAATCAGGTTACGTAGCATATTCTATGGGAAAAGTTTCTGGCTTGGCATCATACTATCATTTACTTGGAAAGGAACCTCCCTCTCCATCAATGATAAATACTTGCTATAGCTTAGTAAGTGAAACAGAAGGAATATCAGTAAGTGCCGTGTACAAATTTAATAAGGAAAGAAATAAGATAGTAACTGTAGATAATGCATCTGGTCTTTCTCCTCAAAGATCTAATTTAATTGCTTTAAATGCATGGGATTGGGCGCAAGCAATTTGGAAGGATATGCTTACTTGATTAACTAGATGTGGTACCATCGTCGTCATATTGAATATCGGATGACTTAAAAGTAGTATTATCTAAAATATTTCCACTATTTTTAACTTTAGCTATAGTTACTGCATCATCCATAAATTGGTCTCCATCCTCATCATAATAAAGATAGCCCGAGCTTGTATCATATAACCATAAATCATCATTCCTACTAAGCAAATCAGTTCCAGGCGCCGTTCCTATCTGTGTATTAGTATTATCAAATGCTATTATATTTCCATCTATGTTGTTAGCAACAAACTCATTTGCTCCACCTCCATGGTCTTGAACAGTTCCGAAAACTAAGACATGTCCTTCACTTCCAATAAATGCAGCAGAATTAAATTCAAAATAATCACTAGCTGATGAAAAATCTGATACTTCTAAATTACTTCCCGAGTTTTTACTCACAAACGATAACTTATCAGCATCATCTCCTGTATACAAAGTAACATTACTAGTAATGTTAGCGTTATCAAACTGAAAAGTATCAGTTCCAGCATTTCCGAAAGTTACTATAGTTCCATTTGTAATATTAGAGCTAAAATTAAATTGGTCCGCAGCACCATTTCCTTGCATAGTAAGAACTCCTGAGCTACTTGGAGATTTAGTAATTGTAAAAACATCACTATCTGCTCCTCCTACTGCAGTTATATTTTTAGTCAAATTATAGTTAAAGTGGTACTCATCATTTCCAGCATTACCTTGCAAAGTTAAATTGCTACTAGGGTCACCACCAAAATAAAAAGTGTCTGCTCCCTGATTAGCAGTAATTGTTTCAATATTGCTAAAATAAGACTTATCTATACTTGATATGAGGGAAGCTGTTCCTTTTTCAGAAAGAATAGCAGAATTTGTCGCTATACTAGAATCACTATAGTTAGCAGGACTCCATCCATAATGGTCTGAAAGACTAGACCCCTTTAAAGTATCATCATTTAAACCACCATCTAATTCTAATTTTCCTGTATATTGTGAGTTAGAGATAGTAAATATATCATTATCATTACCTCCATCTGCTAAAATATTAGATGAAAATGCGTAATTAAATTCAAAGTTATCTTGTCCATATTCTCCTTGAAGCGTTATATCATTGCCTGGATCTCCTGCTAAAAAAAAGGAGTCATTTCCTAAATTTGCATTAATAGTTTCAAAGTTATCAAAATAAGATGAGTCTGTACTTGAAATTAAAACTGACGTACCTTGACTTTCTAGTATAGAAGCATTAGTTGGTTTAGCTGAGTCGCTATAATTTGAGGAATTCCATCCATAATGGTCAGCAACAACAGACCCTTTAAGGGTATCAGTTCCTAGGCCACCATCAAAATAACTTCCTTCTTTTATGGGAGGAGAGTTAGTTCCATTTGCACCATATTCTAAAGTATCATTTCCCGCACCCATATCAGCTATATATTGCGTATGAAAGTTGTTTGTTACAGTAAGACTATCATTGCCCTCTTTGGCTAAAAAAATTCTAGCATCTAAAATAGTTTGGTCATAAGGATGTACAGCAGAACTTACATAACCTTGATAAGTACTGTATTCAGATGCATCAGAGAAACTATATTTATATCCACTACTAGGAAGATCTGATGAAAAGGAGTTATTGGAAGAATTTCCAGTTATTATTTGAGCCATATTTTTAATATCAGCTGAACCTAGCTCATAAAATTTTTCATACGCAAAAGATGATGATGAATTATAATCAGTATTATCTGTTGAAAAATAAAAATCTTCTATACCAGAAGAACCATCAGAAACCAAAGTCGTAATTGTGTTGATACTGTTATCATGGGAAGTTGGCGCAGGGTTATGAGTATTAAAAGTTTCTATTCGCATTCCTACATTAGTATTCTCATCTCTAGAAATCCATACAGAATGGTTATCAGGAATGTTTTTAAAGAAGATTCTATCATTTGCATTATTGCCTTGATCACTAAGAACATCATTTCCTCCAATATTTGCTGAACTAAAATCATAAAGAAATTCAGTATCTCCTATTCCTCCAATGATATTATCATTCTGATTAGTAGGATTTATAACTGATGTGCTAATAACTTCACCGCTCTCACTATCATTATTATTATTATTACTTTCTTCTTCAGTATCAGCAGTATATCCATATTCAATAAACCCTTCATCAGTAGAATTATCAATTGCAGTATCAGATTCATCAAAATTAGATGTTTCTAATATACTATCTTGTATATTAGTATCTCCTAATAAAGAAATAGAACTCGAAACTGGAGATAAGTTTCCTAAGTTTGAAATTGAGGTAAAGTTATTACTGCTAGCAAGGTTTAAATTAACAGAAGTAGAAACTGGAGAGAGAAATGTGCTTGTAGCAGGGTTAATGTTAGTGCCAAATAATTGATTATTTTCCCCTTCTCCTATTTCAAGACTCAAATCCTGACCAAGAGAAGTATTATTTTCAGAAGATGCTATTTGAACCTCATCATCTTCAGACTGATCTAGTTCCTGATCTGAAGACTCTTGCTCATCTGTAATTTCAGCTTCATCCGCAATATCACTATCTTGAACTTCTGATTCTGCTAAAGTTTGAAGTTCTTGAAGTCCCTCTATTTCTTGAGTTACAGAGGGAATATCAGGAATAATATTATTTTGAATTGCTAAATTATCTAAGCCTAGATTTTGATTATCTTCTATAATACTACTAGCATCTATATTTGCATCGGCTAATTGTTCTTGCGGTTCTGTTGTTGCGTCTGCAACTTGTGGTTCTACTTGTTCTTGCGGTTCTGTTGTTGCGTCTGCAACTTGTGGTTCTACTTGTTCTTG
>NHEU02000010.1 GCA_002171495.2 Alphaproteobacteria bacterium TMED93 | reverse complement strand
CTCATCTTCCATTTCATGTCCTCTGTATATTGTTTTAATTCCGTACTTTGAATTTCTCAAATCTTCCGCTTCATCATAGACCTTAACCCAATGACTATAACCTTTTGTGATTTTCCCCTTAATAACTAATGTTGGCATGTTTTTCCCCTTAATTAAAAATTTACATAAATCAGATTAAATTACCACTTTCATCTGACTTTCACTATCACTTTTAATGTATTTTTGAGTAGTTTGTAATGATGAGACATTGATTGGATTTAAAGTAATTTGTTTGGATGGAGTTGTTGAATGAGTATTTCAATCAAAAAACTAACAGACGATGTTTTTCAGGTCACTGTTGCAGACAGCATGACCACTACTCATGAGGTGACTGTCACTGACCAAAGTCTCACTGACCTAACTGAAAACAAAATGACGAAGACACAATTGTTGAAGTTCTCTTTCAATTTCCTTCTCGATAGAGAACCAAACACATCCATTCTGTCGTCATTTGATATCAACGTAATTTCAAAATACTTCTTCGACTACAGAGTTGAAGTCAGACGATGGTGCGATGAGAATTAGAACCAAGGACTGTTATATCTGTAATGACGCAAAGCAAGTACTGTATCGGTGTCGATACGACGAGTTGAAGGATTGGGTGTTTCTGTGCGGAAAATGTTTGGTCGGGGTTAAATCACGATTTGAGGAGACCTACCAATACGGTGGCACTTGGAAGAGTAGGAAGAAATAGGCGATTGTTGCAGTCGCCAATTGTCCAATAGAGACACCCTCAAAAACAAAATCAACTCATCTCTCAACAAAACACCTTATTATCATATATTAGTGGTTTAGGGATTGGAGTGAGTTCCACCGATAATGTCTTATTGAAGAGATTGAAGTGTGGTATGGCAACAAAAAGAAAATAAGATACTGTATTATATAACAAAATGTACAAAAGTAGTATAATTTGAAAACTGATTATAGAACATATAAACTATAATGACTTTTTATAAATTATTCAATTTATTCAATAAATTACAACTAATAAAATGTATCGTTTTATAACTGATTATATTTTAATAAATTCGTATTTAATTATAATTAGATTTTGATACAGTTAAGGTATGAGAAAAGAATTAAAATTATTTTATAAAGTGATTAGTTTTGAAACTTTAATTTGGATAATCCTATTCGTAGGGTTTCTCCATTTTTTTTGAGTATGTTTAAGTGAGTGATGAAAAAGAAGAGAAAGAACCTTTACATAAGAAGTTTTTTGTAAAGGTAATTTTCTTAAATTGTATTGGTGGTTTTTACTTTTTGATGTCTCCATATCAAAACTGTTTGAGAAATTATAAAGAGGGTTCTTCAAAAATTAGAAAATATACTGAGAAAACTAATTGGTAATCAAACTTAATAATAAATTAGATTTAATTATCCTTCATTTTTTTTAAAAAATCATAGTCGGATTTTTGTTGTACCTTTTCTGTTTTAATTTTTTGATATTATAAATTTTTTCCATAAAGTCATTTGCGTTATGTTGTTCACACAGGTGGGTAAATTCGTATTGTTTATAAGTATCTGTGTACCCATGAACAAATAAACTTTTTCTATCTAACCTATGATCCTTCCAGTGAATAGAATTTTCATCTGTTTTGTAATCATAATTGTGTTTATCTATGATAACATCATTTTTTGATTGTATTAATTGGTAATGAACCAACATATTATTTTCAAAAAGAAAACCTTCGAAAGGTAATTCAAAATGGGGACGTTCATACTCTTTACAAATGAATCCTTTACCATCTAATGAACCACCAAAAGAGGGAAAGGATTGAAGAATAAATATTAGGGTAACGAGAAGTATTTTTTCATTTTTCATATTAAATCATAAATTCAAATAAATCAGATTAAATTTACCACTTTCCTCTGACTTTCACTATCACTTTCAATATACCTTTGAGTGGTTTGTAGTGATGAGTGACCTACCATCATCTGTATATCTCTGAGAGAACCGCCTACTAAAGATATCTTCTTTGATGTTTCGGTAATAAAGGTTCTTCGACCACTATGAGATGAACAACCTAATAAACCTAAATTTCGATACCAACTTTGAAACATATTCACCACAGATTGTGATGAGGTAAATGGAGACCTTTCAGTTCTTACAATAAAGGAAGAATTGAAATCGAAAGAACGATACCTTTTATGTTCAATCAAAAGTAACTGAAGGTTTTCTGTGATTGATTTATGTAGAGGAATGATTCTACCACTTTTACCCTTTGATGATGAACCAAGATGGTTGATAGCTCTTATATCAGATACAGGTATGAGACTGGCAGAGGCAGCTGGTCTGTTATCTGAAGATCTACGGTTGGATACAGAGACACCCCACATCAACCTGTGCGAACATGCACAGCGAACTCTAAAGACCTCTTCGAGTCAACGCAAGATACCCTTGGTGGGGATGTCATTATGGGCAGCAAAACGCATAAAAGAACAAAACACCGACTTTGCCTTCCCTAAATACTGCCGCCAAGCCAAGTGTAATTCAATCTCTGCAAGTGCCGCACTTAACAAGAGGTTGAAGCCAAGAGTGCCGATTGGATGTGTAATCCATTCCTTTAGACACTCTCTAAGAGACGGATTACGCGCTGTTGAATGTCCTGCAGATATTATTGATGCGATAGGCGGTTGGACTACTGAGGGCGTTGGTCATCAGTACGGCAAGGGGCACAGCATTGAAGTGATGCACAACTGGCTTAAGAGAATAGAGAAGTAGGTTAAGGAGCTAAGATCCGAGAAAACAGTCACTTGTACCATGGTCCACGGAACCAGGATCTTGGAAAATGGCGCGCTCGAGAGGGGTTCGATGCCTATTCTATGCGTCATCACGTGACTGAATCCAATAATATCAATAGTTTAGCATAACCAACCCCATAGTCAACTATCAAGACCTTACCCGCAACCTTACCTGAACCAATGTCCACGGTCCGTGGACCATTGTCTTTGCAAAACGGACCAGTGCCCAACTCCCTCGAACCACGGACCGGTGTTATCGCTTTTTTTTGTGGACATGGGTGTAGACAAGATTTTAGGTTTTAACTATCTGATGTAGTTTTATAAAAGTAGAAGAAAAGCTAGAGTCGCAAGACCTGAAAAAGCCTGTCAGAGCCATCAAATTGCACTTTAGATACTCCCTTTCATGTTCCAAAGCGTTCAACTAGCACATTCAACAAATACTTGGTTTGAAATTGAATTTTTAAAAACTTATCTACGATTTCTAAACTTAAGCAATTAACTGGAATGATTATCATTATCAATGATATTTTCGACTATGTAAAATTTATATAGAAATAACATAATTTCTATTGCTTTAGATAAACGTTTGGGGACTATATTGTTTAATGAAATTTAAAATTTCAAATTAAGAAATAATTTTAATGTTCGTATGTAAAATATCTTAAGCGGCATTTAGGAGGAGCAAGTGATTCCAGATAATTTTGAGTATCATAAACCAAATTCAATAACAGGTGCTATAAGCCTGTTATCTGAGTGGGGAGACGACGCTCGTGTGATAGCTGGTGGACATAGTTTAATACCAGTGATGAAACAACGTCTGACCGATATAAGCCATCTTATAGATCTAAAAGATATTGAGGAATTAAAGGGGATCTCAATTAGTAATGGAATTGTAAAAATTGGTGCAATGACGACTCAACACGAGCTAATCCAAAGTGAAGAGCTTGCGAAAACAGTTCCCCTTATTCGAGAGGCTTCGTTGCAAATAGCAGACCCTCAAGTGCGCTATTTAGGAACGTTAGGAGGGAACGTAGCTAATGGTGATCCGGCCAATGATATGCCAGGGCTTATGCAAACACTAAATGCAAGCTATGAGTTAAAAGGACCAGATGGTACGCGCAATGTTGATGCCAGAGAATTCTATGAGGCAGCATATTTCACTGCTAGAGAAGATGAAGAAATTCTTTCATCTATTTCATTTGCTGTTCCAAATGGCGGATATGCGTATGAGAAGCAGAAACGTAAGATTGGTGATTATGCGACAGCCGCAGCAGGGGTTCTGATAGAAGTCGAAAATAATATCTGTAAAACAGCCTCAATTGCGCTGACCAACTTATCCGATACGCCTGTTTTTTGCCAGAATGCGGTAAAAATTCTAATCGGAAATAAACTGGATGAACCCACAATACAAGAAGCAGTTACAGCATGTGTGGATGCTTCTGAACCCGTCGCTGATGTAAGAGGGCCCGTTGAATTTAAAAAATACGTAGCTGGAATCATTGTGCGAAAAGCGATTACCAATGCTTTGGCCCGCGCTTAAATTTAAGGAAAAGATATGGAAAAAATTCGATTAAATATGACCGTAAACGGGAAAGCTGTTGAGGTATTAACGGAGCCGAGGCAACTTCTTGCTCATGTATTACGCGAGGAACTAGAACTAACAGGAACGCATATTGGGTGTGAATCAACTCATTGTGGTGCTTGTACGATTGATATGAATGAAATGTCGGTAAAGTCATGCAGCGTTTTTGCGGCGCAAGCGCAAGGTGCCGAAATTACGACTATTGAAGGACTTGGAAATCCAGATGGACTTAATGTGATACAAGAAATGTTTAAAGAGCATCATGGGTTGCAATGTGGTTATTGCACACCTGGGATGATCACTCGAGCATATCGACTTTTGCAAGAAAATAGTAACCCGACAGAAGAAGATGTTAGATTTGGTATGGCAGGTAACTTATGCAGATGCACCGGTTATCAAAATATAGTAAAAGCAATCTTGGCATCTGCCGAAAAAATGAATGAAAGTAAGGAAACTGCATAATGAACGAGACAATACCACCAAAAGAAGAACGGATGACTGCCCTAAATGGATTAGGGTCGTCTAGAAAACGTGTGGAAGATGCACGTTTTACTCAGGGAAAAGGAAACTATGTTGATGATATAAAACTTTCCGGTATGCTTTTTGGAGATTTTGTTCGTTCTCCTTATGCACATGCTAGGGTCAAATCAATCAATACTGAGGCGGCTCTCGCAGTTCCAGGGGTTCACGCAGTTATAACTGCAGCGGATCTTGAGCCTTTGAAACTTCATTGGATGCCTACACTTGCAGGCGATGTTCAAATGGTTCTTGCGGATGGAAAAGTTTTATTTCAGGGACAAGAGGTCGCTTTCGTTGTCGCGGATAATCGTTACGCTGCTGATGATGGAATTAAGGCTGTTGAGGTTGAATATGAAGAATTACCCGTAATTGTCGATCCTTTCAAAGCGGAACTAGAGGGCGCTCCAGTTTTGCGAGAGGACATAGCCGACAAAAAAGAGGGTGCCCACGGGCCAAGGCGGCATCCAAATCATATTTTTACCTGGGAGTCAGGAGACCGCGATGCAACTGAGTCTGTAATTGCAGAAGCGGATGTTGTCGCAGAGGAGATGATTTATTATCATCGAACACATCCCTGTCCTTTGGAAACGTGCGGTAGTGTCGCGTCAATGGATAAGGTGAACGGAAAACTTACTGTTTGGGGAACATTTCAAGCACCCCACGCCGTTCGGACAGTTGCCTCTCTTATTTCGGGCATAGCTGAACACAATATCCGTATAATATCTCCAGATATCGGAGGGGGTTTTGGAAATAAAGTAGGTGTTTATCCTGGTTACATATGTTCCATTGTTGCCTCAATTGTTACAGGTGCGCCTGTAAAATGGATAGAAGACAGAATGGATAATCTAATGGCGACAGCATTCGCTCGCGATTACTGGATGCAGGGAAAAATTTCCGCTACCAAAGATGGAAAGATAACTGGCTTATGGTGTCATACTACCGCTGACCACGGAGCTTTTGATGCTTGTGCTGATCCGACTAAATTTCCTGCTGGTTTCATGAATATATGTACAGGCTCATATGATATTCCCACAGCTTTTTTGACTGTTGATGGAATATATACAAATAAAGCTCCCGGCGGTGTTGCCTACCGTTGTTCTTTCAGAGTCACTGAAGCCGCTTATTTTATTGAGCGAATGATTGAAGTTCTTGCTATTAAACTAGGAATGGATTCTGCAGAATTAAGAGTTAAGAATTTCATTCGTAAGGAGCAGTTTCCGTATCAATCAGCACTTGGCTGGGAGTATGATTCAGGTGACTACCATACGGCTTGGGAGAAAGCCTTAACTGCGGTAAATTATACAAAACTCCGTCAAGAGCAGGCCGAAAGAATTGAAGCGTTTCATCGTGGAGAAACCAGGAAACTAATTGGCATTGGTCTTTCACATTTCACTGAAATTGTTGGGGCTGGCCCTGTTAAAAATTGTGATATACTTGGTCTAGGTATGTTTGACTCCTGTGAGATCCGTATTCACCCAACGGGCTCAGCTATAGCCCGTTTAGGAACAATTTCCCAAGGGCAGGGACATGCGACTACGTTTGCACAAATTCTTGCTTCTGAAATTGGGATCCCCGCTGAAGATATTACTCTTGAAGAGGGAGATACCGACACGGCCCCTTATGGTCTTGGAACATATGGGTCACGTTCTACACCGGTAGCAGGCGCAGCAACGGCGATGGCTGGGAGAAAAATTAGAGCGAAGGCACAAATGATCGCAGCTTATTTGTTGGAGGTGCATGATAATGATCTTGAATGGGATGTTGACCGTTTTGTTGTTAAAGGAGCTCCCGAACGCTTCAAAACCATGAAAGAAATAGCATTTGCTTCATATAGTCAGGCAATTCCTGGGGTGGAACCTGGCTTAGAGGCCGTAAGTTACTATGATCCTCCAAATATGACCTTCCCATTTGGGGCATATATTTGCGTAATGGAGGTAGATGTGGATACTGGAACAACAGAAATTCGGCAGGTTTTTGCGTTAGACGACTGCGGTACTCGTATCAACCCAATGATAATTGAAGGACAGGTGCATGGTGGATTAACTGAGGCATTAGCTATAGCAATGGGGCAAGAACTTGCTTATGACGAATTGGGCAATGTAATAACTGGTACCTTGATGGATTTCTTTATCCCTACTGCGTGGGAGACACCGAATTATCAAACAGATTACACAGAAACCCCGAGTCCTCATCATCCCATTGGTGCAAAAGGTGTTGGTGAAAGTCCGAATGTTGGAGGTGTTCCTGCGTTTTCGAATGCGGTACATGATGCCTTCAAAAGCTTTGGCCTGACCCAAAGCCATATGCCACATGACCATTGGAGAGTCTGGAAGATCGCCGATCGACTAGGTCTGCATGATTGACAGGGAAAGCTTAGGGAATATAATCTCCCTGAGCTTTTTACTTTAACTATGCAATGGCAAGTTTTAAAAAAATCATTATTTGAACATAAGTATATCGCTACTAAGGATTTAGCAATGTCACTGCATATTGCTCTTAATCTGGAAAGACCTATTCTTCTTGAAGGAGATGCCGGCGTAGGTAAAACACAGGTTGCAAAAACGCTCGCTGATATCTTCGATACTGAATTAATTAGGTTGCAATGTTATGAGGGACTAGATTCAGCGGCTGCGATTTATGAATGGAACTATCAGCGCCAACTTTTAGCTATAAGGGCCTCAGTTGATACTGGCTCAAACCTTCGAGATATAGAAGAGCGTATCTTTTCACGCTCTTATTTAATGGAACGACCATTATTAAGAGCTATACAACAGCAGAAACCTCCTGTTTTATTAATAGATGAGATTGACCGAGCTGATGAAGAGTTTGAAGCTTTTCTCTTAGAAATATTATCTGAATTTCAAATTACCATCCCGGAGATTGGCACCATATCAGCAATTAGTAAACCGATGGTTGTGCTTACAGCTAACGGAACGCGAACCCTTTCCGATGCTCTTAGACGGCGTTGCATTTATAATTTTATTCCGTATCCAGACCGAGAGACAGAGTTATCTATTTTAGAAAGGCAGTGTCCAGAAATTGGAGTGGAACTGGCAACACAAATCGTTTCATTTGTGCAGAGTCTGCGAAAAGAAGATTTAGAAAAAAAACCAGGTATAGCAGAAATGTTAGATTGGGCTGCGGCCTTATCGGGTCTTGGAATAAATGACATAACATCGGACCCTGAGGCCTTGCAATCCTCCTTAGTTTGCTTGCTTAAAACTCAATCTGATCAATACTCTATCCCTACTTTAGTTTCCCAAAAATTAGCGAGTGGAAATAGTTAATGGCTATTACTCGATTTCTTTTTCGCACAAGTATTCAGGAAAGGATAGTCGGATTTTCACATCACATGAGAGACAACGGAGTCACAACGACCCCATTAGAAGTCCATTCAACACTAAGGTTACTGCGTTTAATCGATATTACCAATATAGAGGAGGTTAGGCTCGCACTAAAATCAGTTTTCACAAATAATAAAGAGAGCTTTGTAAGATTTAACGAATTATTTGACTCCTATTGGCTGAATGATGGAAAACAGCGTCATGATCATAAAGCTATTGATCCGAGTAATAAAAAAGGAAATCTATCGCAAAACTTTCCAAATTTATTTGAAGTAAATAGTAGCAAGGGAACTGGTAAGACAGATGTCCCTGATGACGAAAAAGATGGGGAGACAGAAAGCTCTGGTGAAGGGAAGCTTATTGCCGCTAAGATATTTAACAAGACTACAACAGATATGCGTGAGTTTGTGCTACCGGAAGACGAAAACAAAGCAGCTGAGGCAGCAAGGCGTATTGCAAATGCCATACGTTATAGGTGGTCAAGACGACGCAAAGCATCTAAAAAGGGTGGCATTTTAGACATGCGTCGAATAATGCGAAAATCAATCTCGACTGGCGGTGAACCGCTTAAATTGCCTCGTAAGCGCAGACCGGATCTTCCTATGCACCTTATTGGTTTAGTGGATGTATCAGGTTCAATGCAACCTTATGCAAGGGTATTTTTATCATTTATGAAAGGACTTATAAGTAACGATATGCGAACGGATGCTTTCCTTTTTCATACAAAGCTTATGTGTGTAAGTGACGCTTTAAGGGATAATAATACGTTGCGAGCCGCTAATCGTTTATCAATAATGGCCAAAGGCTTTGGCGGGGGCACAAAAATTGGGGCTTCCTTGCATCAATTTAGCGATCAATTTATGGGGAGAATATTTGGACATAAAACAGTGGTAATTATTATGTCTGACGGTTATGACAGTGGGTCTGCAAACGTTCTTGAGAAAGCCCTTTCGCGTTTAAAAAAAAGTGGCTGTAAGATTGTTTGGTTGAACCCACTGTTGGGGTGGAAAAATTATGAACCAGTTAGTCAAAGCATAAAAATTTCTCTTCCTTATATTGATTGTTTTGCGCCGTGTAATACGCTTCAAAGCCTTGCTGATTTAGAGAATAAACTGGAGCTTTTATGAATCAAACATTACAAAATTCAGTTATGCAAAGCCAGCAGCGCCTCTGTTCCGAGGAGATACCTCACGTGATTGCTACTGTTGTCCGCACAAATTCATCAACAGCTGCAAAGCCTGGCATGAAAGCTCTAGTGCTCGAAAATGGGGAATTTGAGGGGGGGTGGCTAGGTGGTGGGTGTGTCACATCTGCGGTTAGAAGTGCAGCAAAAGAGG
>NHEU02000047.1 GCA_002171495.2 Alphaproteobacteria bacterium TMED93 | reverse complement strand
TTTTAACCAAACCAGACAAAACAATATTTTTGGCAAAGAAAATTATTAAAAAAATTACGAAAGTTAATCCAAAATTTTCAACAACAGGAGGAACATCAGATGCCAGATTCATAAGAAAAATTTCTCCATGTCTGGAGTTCGGTCTAGTCAATAAAACAATGCACAAAGTTGATGAATGTGTCTCTATTTCTGATCTTAGAAAACTTACCGATATTTATAAAAATATCCTTATAGAGTATTTTAAGTGAAATTATATAAAATAAAAAAATCAAATATAGATAATAGAGGTTTATACGCGAGCCGCGATATTAAAGAGCATACAAAAGTAATTGAATATAAAGGTAGAATTCTTACCAAAAAACAAGTTCAGGTAAATCCAAAATTTGATAACGATAAAGCAATATATCTTTTTAATATTAATAAAAAGTATGATCTTGATGGAGATTTTAAGTTCAATACAGCTAGATTAATTAATCACTCTTGTAATCCAAATTGTGAAGTTTACGGAACTGGTCTAAAAGTTTGGGTTTACGCAATTAGGGATATTAAAAAAGGTGAAGAATTAACTTATGACTATGGCTTTAGTTTTGATCAAGATTATAGAGATTTTCCATGCAATTGCAGATCAAAAAATTGTGTTGGATACATAGTAAGAGAGGGATCTAGATGGAGAATAAAAAAACAGAAGTCGATATAATATTACCAAATTTCAATAGTTCAGAATATATAGATGCAACTATTAAAAGTATAATCAAACAAACTTTCAGAAATTGGAAATTAATTATTATTGATGATTTTTCTGACATAAAAACCAAAAAAAAAATTAAAAAATACGAAAAACTAAACAAAATTAAAGTATATTGGATAAAAAGAAATAGAGGTGCTGCTTACTGTAGAAATTTTGGAATTAGTAAATCAAAATCAAAATTTTTAGCTTTTATTGACTCCGATGATATTTGGGAAAAAAATAAATTAAAATTACAAATTCAATATATGAAAAAAAACAATTATGATTTCACCTACACATCTTACAAAACTTTTGGGTTAAGATATGAAAAAATTAATCCTCCATTAAAATTTAATTTTGAAAAATTTATAAAAAACACTTCAATAGCTACAAGTACCATGATGGTAAAAAGAATTGCGATTAAAGGTATAAAATTTACTAATACAAAAATTTGTGAAGATTATTTTTTTAAATGTAAAATTTTAAACAAAGTAAAGTTTGCACACTGTATTAGAAAATATCTTACAAGATATAGAATTAGGGAAAATTCTCTTCAGAGCAATAAATTTAAAAACCTATATTGGATTTGGAAAATTAATAATAAATTTAATAAATTAAATTTTTTAGAAAATTTAGTTTCTTTATTATCAATTTCTTTAAATTCTATTAAAAAATACGGTTTAAAATAAACTAGTTAATACCTTACCTTTGCTAAATATAAACCATGTGCTGGGGCTGGAGGAGCGCATAGTTTTCTGTTTTTAGATTTAAACACTTGTTTAAATTTTTTCAAATTCCAATTTTTACAAGATAAGTATTTTAAGCATCCAACCATAGACCTAACCTGATTTTGTAAAAATGATTTTGATCTAAATTGAATAGTAATATTTTCACCTGATTTAAAAATTTTCACATTATTCATATATTTAACCGCAGATTTTGCAGAGCATGAAGATGATCGAAAAGTAGAAAAATCATGTTTACCTATCAAAATTTTTGATCCTTTTTTTAAATAATTAATATCTATTTTTTTTTTTATTAGCCAGCTTCTGTTTTTATTTAAAGCTATTGCACTATATCTATTTGTAATTTTATATTCGTAAATTCTCTCTTTGGCATCATATCTTGAGTGAAATTCAATCTTTCTTTTTTTGATATCTTTAATTGAAATTGAATTTTTGTTTAAAAAAAAATTTACTGAATTTAGAAATTTTTTAAGATCCTCGATTTTCTTCTTGGCAAAAAAGTTAGCACTTTGTGCTAAAGCATGGACTCCAGCATCAGTTCGACCAGCACCAATAATTTTAATTTTTTCCTTTAAAATTTTTTTTATATTTTTTTCTAAGGTCTCTTGAATTGAGCTACCATTTTTTTGATACTGCCAACCTACAAATTTTGTACCATCGTATTCAATAATTATTTGATAATTATGAATCATTTAACAATGTGCCAATTTTTATATTACAACCCCTTAAAAAGTCCGAAGCGCTTAATATCTTTTTACCTTCTTTTTTTAATTTTACAATCTCGATAGCATTACTCGAACATGCAACTGTTAAATTTTTATCTATAATTTCACCAGGTTCCCCGTAACCATTTACCTCTTTTGCTTCAATAATTTTAATTCTTGATCCACTATACTCAAACCATGCTCCTGGGTTAGGATGAAAAGCATTGATTTTTGCAATTACTTGTTTCGCTTCATCATTCCAATTAATTTTAGCCTCTGATTTTTTAATTTTTTTTGCGTACGTTGCTTTAGAGTGATCTTGTGGTGTAAATATTACACTCCCCTTTTCTAAAATTTGAAGAATTTCATTAATTTTTGAGGAAGCTAAGTTAGATATTTTTCTACTTAAATTTTCATAATTACAATTATTTGTAATCTTAATCTTGAAATATTGCATAATAGGTCCGGCATCCAATTCATTGGCTATCTTCATAATTGAAATTCCAGTTTCCTGATCCATATTCATTATAGCTCTTTGTATTGGAGCTGCCCCTCTCCATTTTGGTAAAAGCGAAGCGTGGATATTTATAAAAGAAGTTTCAGGTAATTCTAAAAATCTTTTTGGTATTATTTTTCCGTAGGCTACAACTACTACAATATTAGGATTAAGCTCTTTGAGATAATTATACTCTTTATCATTATTTAAAATTTCTGGGCATCTAAAAGGTATGTTTTTTTTTTCACTAAATTCTTGAATTGGAGATGGAATTATTTTTTGTCCTCTTGATTTTTTTTTTGCTGGTTGAGTGTAAACGCTTAATATCTTGTTTTCTGACTCATAAATTGATTTTAGTATTGGAACAGCAAATTCAGGTGTTCCCATAAAAATTATCTTAAGTGACATTAATTTTAGACTACTATTCTTTCAATTTCTTTTTTATGTTTAACCAACTTTTTAATTATCATATCTTTTTTTAATTTTGATAAATAATCAATAAATAATATTCCATTCAGGTGATCAACTTCATGCTGAATGCAGGTAGCTAGTAACCCATCAGCTTTTAATTCTTTTTCTTTTCCATCTAGATCAATGTATTTAACAAGACATTCTGAAGGTCTTTCTATTTCGGCAAATTGACCGGGTAATGACAAACAACCTTCCTCGTAAACTGAAGTCGTTTTTGATTGACTAATAATTTTCGGGTTAACAAGAAATAATGGATTCTTTTTTTCATCTTTTGATATATCTATAACCACCAATCTTTTTAAAATTCCTATTTGAATTGCTGCTAGACCAATTCCTGGAGCATCATACATTGTCTCTAGCATGTCCTTCATCAATTTTTTAATTTCATCATCCACTTTCTCTATTGGATTACATTTTTTCCTTAAAATTGGATCAGGTTCGACAATAATTTTTCTTTTCATATTGTATTATTTATATTGTAATTAACTTCTTAGTGGTAGAGCAGAAATGAGTATTTCATTTCTAATTTTTTTTAGGTTATTTTGATTCAAAAGATAAGTTATGAAATAAATTGTTTCAGGGTCTAAATTATAAGCTTCATCTTCTCCTATTATTTCTACTAATTTGAGTGTCAAAAATGCTGACTCGTTACTTTTTCCAAGTTTTTGCAAGTTAGATGGAATGCTATATTGTTTCGAGATTTCTTTATAATCTAATTCTTTTGGTATAGAAAAACCATCTTTTGCCAGAGATTCTACTAGAGCTAAATCTTTTGCTGAAAAAAAATATTTTCTATTTTTTTTTATTTTCTTATAAATTTTTATGAAATCTTTTTGAGCCTTTTTTTGATCAGTTTCATTTTGAAAATATTTTATAACTTTTGATCTGTGTAATATTTTATCATCATATTTTATTTTACCTTGCCTAAACTCATCCTCAGATAAAATATTTTTTTGTACAACCTCTTGGTAAGAGTCTGAAATATTTTCTAAATTAATTTCCTTAAGCCTATCACTTAAGAATTTAACATAAATATTCGATAAGTTGTCTTTACTAAATAAATCTTTTAATAAAAATAATAATTTAACTTTATTTTCTTCATTATCTGATAGTAAATATTTTTGATAAATTATTGCTCTCGCGTCAATACTATCAAACGTTTGGTAAATGTCTTCTGCATTTATTAAGCTATTCAAATCAAAATTTATTTTGGAATAGATATTAAAAATTTTTTGCTTATCAAGGCGATTTTCATTAGCTGCGTTTTCTAAATTTTTTAACTTCTCTTTATCTCTGTCATCATCTAATTTAATTAAATTAGCTGCATTTAAATACTCCCATATAACTTCTTTGGTATTTTTTTTTGGTTCATATTTAAAATTTTGAATTGTGACACTTGAAAGATAAAAGTTAAGTAAATTATCTTCCTTAATTTTTTTTGTTGTTTTGCTGGTCACCCCCAAAAGATAGTTAATCTTATCATCAAAAAAACTATCAGACTGATTTTGTTCTCTCAAAATATCAAGTAAAAGTTGAGCTTCATTTTTTTTGTCACGAAAAACTAAACAATAAATCTTAAACTTTTCTAAATAGGGGTCTTTAATATTTTTATCTAAAAAATTTATTTTTTCACATCCCTCTTTAACATTTGCTTTAGTAATATTATGATCAACCAAATACTGAATGAGTTTTTTTTTATTATGAAAAATATTATTTTGCTTTAAGGACTGTTCTATTAGCTCTATTTTTTGATTTGCAATCATCCAATTAATTTTTAAGTTAACAAACTCTTTGTTCTCCATTCCCTTTGGAGGGTAAGCAAAGGATAAAATTGTGTTTTCAAATAGTTTTGTAGCTGTACTTGAAAGATTTATTTGATTAATTCTTTTAAAACTTGATCTAACATTTTCTGCATCTGTTTGAGACCACATATTTAAATCAAAACCATTTTCTGCTGGATCATAGACTCCAAATATTTCAATTTTTTTTGAATTTTCCGAAATTTCATTATTAATTTCAATATCGTTATTTATTTTCGACTGAATTAAAATTTCAGTATTTAGGGACTCATTGGAATTATCCTGAGTAGAGATAGCAGTCTCGGTATTTCTTTTATCGTTAATTTCTTTATTCCAAATATCAATTTCTTCTTCTGAAAAAAGATTTTGAGTCAGAATTAAGGGAATTAAGAAGCAAATAAATTTATTTAAGCTTTTTAATTTCATTTGTTATATCAATTTTGTATTTTTCTTTAGGGCTGGGAAAATCTATTTTTTCAATCAAAAAAATTGCTGCTGTCACTATGATCGCTAGCAAAACAAATTTAATTAATAGTCTGCCTATTGAACTTCCGACTCCTCGTTGACGATTGTATTTAAGTTGCATAGTAAAAAAATATATTTAAACTCAATAAATAAGACATATTTGTGATAAATCAAATTTAAAAATTGGTAATTTAATTGAAAAAAAACCTTGTATTAACAGGAATGATGGGAGTTGGAAAATCTACCATAGGTAGGAAACTTTCAGAAAAGCTGAAACTCAAATTTATAGATATCGATCAATTTATTGAAAAAAGAGAAAAAAGTAAAATAAGTGAAATCTTTAAAGTTAAAGGTGAAATTTATTTTAGAAAAATTGAAAAAAAAATTACTCTTGAAATTTTAAAAGAACAACAAATCGTAATAGCTTTAGGTGGAGGCAGTTTTTTAAATAATTTAATAAGACAGAAAATAAAAAATTCATCACTTAGTTTTTGGCTTGATAGTAATATAAAAATTATTTTACCGAGATTACAAAATATTAAAAAAAGACCTCTATTAAATAAAGATAACTTTGAGGAAAATATTAATAAAATTTACTTAGAAAGAAAAAAAATTTATAATAAGGCAGATTTTAAGATAAAGTGTGATTCTTTAGAAATTGATGAAATTGTGAACAAAATAATTAAATTATATGAAAATTCAACAAATTAAATTTTGTAATAAAAACCAGAATTACTCAATTCTTATAGGAAATAATATTCTTAATATTCTGCCTAAAAAAATTAATAAGATTTGCCCTAAAACAAAAAAGATTGTTCTTTTTTTTGATAAAAACGTACCCTTTAAATTTAAGAGTTCAATTTTAAGGAAATTAAAAAAATATGAAGTAACGACCTTTAATATAGCGCCCAGTGAAAAAGTAAAATCATTTAAATCCGTGTCTTTTTATTTAGATAAATTGTTATCAAAAAATTTTAACAGATCAGATTTAGTTTTAAGTGTAGGTGGTGGAATTACAGGAGATTTAACTGGATTTGTAGCAAGTATTCTAAAAAGAGGATTAAATTTTATAAATATCCCTACAACATTATTATCTCAAGTTGACGCTGCAGTTGGAGGAAAAACTGGTGTTAATTCCAATCACGGTAAAAATTTAATAGGATCCTTTTTTCAACCAAAGTTAGTTATCTGTGATACATCTTTTTTAAAAAGTTTAAAAAGAAAGGAAATTGTTTGTGGTTACGCAGAAATTTTAAAACATGCAGTCATCAAAGATATTAAGTTTTTCAAATGGTTAAAGTTAAATTCTAAACATATTTTTTCTCATAATACGAAGAAATTAATTTTTTCCATTAAGAAAAGTTGTCAAATTAAACTATCTTTTGTTAATGAAGATGTTAATGAAAAAAATATTAGAATGGCCTTAAATTTTGGACATACTTTTGCACATGCAATTGAAGTCAAAAATAATTATTCAAAAAAAATAACACACGGAGAAGCTGTTCTAGCGGGAATGATATTGGCCACAAAACTATCAGTTCATAAAAAAGTTTGCAGACGTAAAACTCTAGAGGATATTTTAGACATTTATAGATCGAATTATTTGGATTATACTTTAAAAAAACATTGTAGTTTAAAAGAGATAAAAAGTTTAATACCTTATTTAAAGAATGATAAAAAAAATAATGACGGAAGAATCAATTTTATTTTATTAAATAAAATTGGAAAAACTGCTAAACCAAATAGACATAAAATTTCAACTGATGAATTAAGAAAAAATATTAAATATATTACTCTATAGTAATTTCTAAAGCGTGAATTTTTGTTTTTAAATCGTCCTTCAAAGTTGACATTATTAATCTCTGTGCATTTACGCTACTGATAGATTTTAAGTAAACTGACTTAATTTTTAAATGCAGATGATATTTGTCTTTCGAAAAAAATTTATGTCCTTTATGCTTTTGAGAATTATCAACAATTTCTAAATTTTCAAAACTAATTTTATTTTTAAGTTTTTTTTTAATATTATCCAAATAATTTTCCATTTAAGTTAATTTACTATATAGAATTAAAATTAACATGAAAATAATTTGTGACTGGGAAAATTGTAAAGAAACTGGAGAATATAAGGCTCCTGTTGAAAGAGATAATAGCAGAAAATTTAAACTTCTTTGTCTCAAACATATTAAAATTTTCAATAAAAACTGGAATTATTTTAAAAATATGAATGATCAACAAATTGAATTTTTTATAAAATCAGATTTAACTTGGCATAAATCAACAAAAAATTTTGGATCATCAGAAAATTTTTTTAATATTCTATGGAACAATGCTTTAGATGATAAAACTAATATATTTAATAGCAATAGTTTTAAAGAATTTAAAAAAACAAAGACTTCACAAACAGATAAAGATGCATTGGAGGTTTTAGAGCTAAATGATGAGGCAAAATGGCAAGAAATACACTTGAAATTTAAAAAACTTGTGAAAATGTATCATCCTGATAAAAACCAAGGAAATAAAAAATTTGAAGATA
>NHEU02000032.1 GCA_002171495.2 Alphaproteobacteria bacterium TMED93 | reverse complement strand
CTAATAAAGTTTTTAAAAAATTTTTCATATTTTTTTTTTTTTATATATTTTTATATATATTATTGCACCACCTAATAAAAAAAACAATATTGGTATAACCCATAATAAAAAGGTTTTTTTAGAGTATCCTGGATCATAAACAATCCATTGTCCGTATTTTTTGACCAATATCTTGTAAATTTGACTTTCTGAATAACCACTATTTATTTGATCTTTAATATAAACTCTCATGCTCAAAGCAAATTCTGAGTTAGAGTCATATATAGACTGACCTTGACAAATTAAACATCTTAAGTTTTTTGCAATGTCATTCTCAAGTTTAGAGTAAGGCTCATTTTCAGAATAACAATTTCCAAAAATATTGGTAAATAATATAAGTAAAATTATAAACTTTTTTTTAGTCATTGATAATCTCTTTAATTTTTTTTATATGATCATTATTT
This sequence comes from Alphaproteobacteria bacterium TMED93, assembly GCA_002171495.2. GTDB lineage: Bacteria > Pseudomonadota > Alphaproteobacteria > TMED109 > TMED109 > JAYYAX01. The sequence goes on along the minus strand of NHEU02000032.1, from coordinate 9,684 downwards.
ATTGGTCCTATTATCTTAAGTAAAATTTTTCTATTTTTATTAATTAAAAAAGTCTCAGGAACACCATATAACCCTAAATTTATAGACTCTTTACCAGAAAAATCGTAAAATACTTTTTTATACGGATTTCCTAATTCAAGTAAAAAACTTTCTATATTTTCTATACTATCTTTATATGCAAGTCCAATAATAGTATACTCTTGAGAAAAACTTTTTAATACCTCATGCTCTATTCGACATGGGGCACACCAAGAAGCAAATATATTAATTATTACAAACCTATTTTTAATAAAATCATTAATGGTATCATTATTGTCTAGACTATTGATTTTTAGGGAAGGAAATTTTTTTGCAATTAAAGCAGAACTTAAAGGCTCTAATTTTTTTTGATGCTTTATTTTGTTATATAAAAAAATAGAAACTATTAAAAAGATTATTAAAGGTAAAAATTTAAGTAATTTCATATTTAATATTTATAACTTTCTAAAAAAGCTTTTTCTGTAATCTATTAGAGATATTACTCCCCCTAAAGCCATAATAATTGCTCCCAACCAAATAAAGATTATATGTGGATTATGATATATTCTGATTATTCTCTTTCCTGACCCTTTTGGTTGTTCCTGACCCATGACAATGTACAAATGACTGAAGAAATTTCTCTTTATAGCTGCTTCGGTGGACGGCATTCCTGTATCTAAATAAACTCTTCTTTCTGCTTTCATTTTAAATTTATTATCATTTTTTTTAACTAAAAAAGTTCCAGTTTCTGAGATCCAGTTTTCTTTTTTAAATTTATCTAATTTAGAGAATGTTATAGTAAAATCTGCTACATTAATTTTATTATTTAAACTTTCTACACCCTGATAATAAGTCTTCATTCCTTCTGAAAGGGCGACTCCTAAAATAAATACAGCTACTCCAATATGAGCAAAATACATTCCATAAATAGATAATCTTATTTTTTTTACTTTATTCAAATTAATTTTAAAACTTTTGAATTTATCAAAAAGTTTACTATAAAAATCTCCTATTACCGATAAGAGCATCCAAATTGCCGAGGCCACTCCTAATAGAATTAGGACAGGCACATCATAAATGATATAATAAATTGAAACTAGAAATATAAAAATTATTATCAACTTCCAAAACCTTGAGTAAAGATAATCCAAATTAGTTATTTTCCAATTAAGATTGATACTTACTCCGCTTAAAAATATAGCTGGAAAAATTAAAGGAAGAAAAACTATTTTAAAATATGGCGCTCCAACTGAAATATCTTGGCCTGTCGTTACTTCAATGACTAATGGCCATATAGTTCCTAGTAGAATGGTCATTGCAGAAGCACATAAAAAAATATTATTTAGCAACAGGCCGCCCTCTCTTGAAACTAAATATATATTTTTTTTGTTTTCTATTTTTTCTAACTTTATTCCATATAATAGTAGTGAGCCAGCAGTAACGAAAACTAAGAAAGTTAAAATAAAAATTCCTCTTGCTGGATCCGAAGCAAAAGCATGTACAGATGTTAGCAAACCAGATCGTACAATAAAAGTTCCTAATAATGTTAATGAAAAAGCGAGTATAGATAATAAAATTGTCCAACTTTTTAACCCGTCTCTCTTTTCTGTTACTTTGACAGAATGCAATAAGGCAGTAGTAAGAAGCCAAGGCAATAAAGATATATTTTCAACTGGGTCCCAAAACCACCATCCTCCCCATCCTAGCTCATAGTAAGCCCACCATGATCCCAACGTAATACCCAAAGTTAAAAAAATCCATGATATTAAAATCCAAGGCTTTACCCATTTAGCCCATTCCCTTGTAACTTCCCCTTGTAATAAAGCTGCGATTGAAAAAGAAAAAGGAATGGTTAGCCCAACATAACCAAGGTATAAAAGTGGAGGATGAAAAGCTAGTCCAGGATCCTGAAGAACAGGGTTTAATCCTAATCCCTCACTAGGTACTGGAAAAGTTCTAATAAAAGGGTTTGAAGTAAATACTGTAAAACCAATAAATCCTAAATTTACTAAAGCTAATGTTACCATTACTTTAAATGCAAACCGTTTAGGTAAATTTTTTGTAAAAGTTAAAAACAATAATCCATATAATGATAAAATTGCTAACCACATTAGCAATGACCCTTCATGATTGCCCCAGGTTCCACTAATTTTATAAATTAGTGGTTTATTTGTATGTGTATTGTTGTATACATTTAGAACACTAAAGTCTGAAGATACATAATTTATTATTAAAATAAAAAAAGAGGATATTACTAAAATATATGAAAAAAAAGAAAGCCTTTTTACAACATCAAAAAAAGAATATTTTAAATCTAATGAATTAAATTTTAAAGAAAAAACTAACTGTACTGAAAAAAGCAAGAAAGAAATAATCAAAAAAATATGTCCTATTTCTGGCAACATGTTAGTTTCTTATCATTTTTTCTATTTCTGGTGGCATATAATTTTCATCATGTTTTGCTAAAACCTTTTTTGCTAAAAAAACTTTTTTTCCTTTATTTATACTTCCTTCTGCCACTATTCCTTGCCCTTCTCTAAATAAATCTGGCAATATTCCCTTGTAGGAAATAAGAAGTACGTTTTTTTTATCGGTAATACTAAATAAAACTTCTAAACCACTACTATCGAAAACTATACTATTATCTACAACTAAACCACCAACTCTTATCAATTCACTTAAACTAATTTCCTTATTAAGAATGTCTGTAGGGGAATAAAAAAAAACTATTTTCTCTTCTAAAGCTTTTAAGACAAAAAAAATTGTACTAGCTATAGCAAACATAAAAATTAATAAAATATTTAGTCTCTTATATTTTTGTTTCATATTTTTTCATACGTTTTAATTTACTTCTTTGTATTAATATATAAGAAAAAATTAATGTTAATGGAATAAAGTATGCTGTCCATATGTAAAAACTATGACCATTCATGTTAATAAAATTTAATATTTCGTCTATCATTTTAGTTATCTGGTTTATTCTTGTAATATATTATTTTTCTTTTTTTGAGATTTATTTCTACTGAAACTAATAAAATATAAATAAAAAGAAATAAGAAACCTATAGCCATTAAAAACAAGGGTATTAACATCTCACTGCTGATGGAAATTCCACCGGTTCTTAGTATACTAGCTGGTTGATGTAACGTGTTCCACCAATCTACAGAAAATTTAATTATAGGTAAATTGAATCCTCCTATTAATGCTAAGTATCCAAAAGCATAATCCCCTTTAGAAGAATAGGAAAATGAATCCATAATTAGTTTTAGGCCTAAATAAATAAAAAATAACACTAAAAAGGAAGTTAGTCTTGCATCCCAGACCCAATAAGTTCCCCAAGTAGGCTTTCCCCATAAAGAACCAGTCAAGAGTGCAGTGAAAGTAAAAATTACTCCTATAGTAACGGATTCTTTAGCTAATATTAAAAACAGCGGAAACTTCCAAACTAAAAACACAACACTGCTAAAAAAAATAAATGCGTATATCATTAAACTCATCCAAGCAGCTGGTACATGAATATACATTATTCTAACTGTTTCTTTTTGCTGATAATCTGGTGGAGATAAAAATAAAGCAAATATAAGACCTACAGTTACTACGCCTATAGAAACTATTCCCATAATTTTTCTTACAGGCAAAGCTAAAGTTAAAAACTTCCCAGGATTCGCATATTTATGAAAATATTTTAACATTCTATTTTAAACTCTCCTGTAATATCTTTATAGTTATATAGGGTAAAATTACTATACTAATACTTAGAATAGCACATAATAAATAATATTCAGAGTAGGATCCACTATTAAAGCTATTTACTCCTAATACTCCAAAAATAATTATAGGAAGAAAAAAGGGGATTGATAAAAAAATCAACAATGGTCCTCTGGCAGTAGCCCCCAAAGTTAGAGCAGCAATGGGCATGCCCAAAAGGCTAAATAATGGCGTTCCAAATAATAATGAAAAAAATAAACCTAATGCATCGCTTGAGGACCCACTTAAAAAAATTAAAAAAAATGGAGAGAAAAAAATTATTGGCAAACCAGTAAAAACCCAATGACTAATACATTTTGTTATTACTATTATGGAAAAGGGTATTTTATTAATTCTATATTGAAGCAAGACGCCATTCTGATAATCTTCTTTAAATAAACTCTCTAATGAAATTAAATTAGAAAACAATGCACATATCCATATAGAAGCTATTGCAGTTTTTTTTAATAAATCTACTGAGCTTCCATATGTTAAAGGAAAAATTAATACACATAATAAAAAAAAGGATATTGCAAACCAAGATTTGTTAGAATCTAGCAAGTAACTTTTAAAGTCTTTTAGTAAAAATAAGAAAAATAATTTAATCAATTTTCACTCTAGTAACTTTTTTTTTATCAAAATAACTTAGCCTTTCGTGGGAGGTTGCTAATGCCCCACCTCCTAAAGAAAGATGTTCTTGGATCAGTTTTAAAATTATTTTTTTTGTTTTTTTGTCCAGACCTGATATTGGCTCATCTAAAAGCCATACTTTGCTTTTCATCATAATCAACCTAGCAAAAGATAGTTTTTTTTTTTGTCCAAAAGACAAAGAACTGACTGGTACATCTATAAACCTACTTAAATTGAAATATTCTAAAATGGAATGATAACTTTTTTTATAGTTATAAATATTTTTCCAAAAATATAAAAAGCTATCTACTGTTTGAGTATCATAAAGTCCATTTCTATGGCCTACATAACCAAAATTATCTATACCTTTTTTTATTAATACTTCCCCTGAATAGGTTAAAATATTGGATACGCATAATAAGAGTGTGGTTTTTCCAGAACCATTATTTCCATCTATAAAAACAATATTTCTAGGATAAAGATTAAATGATAGTTTATTAAATATTATTTTATAGTTTCTTTCACAACTAAGGTTTTTTACTTTTAATAAATACTCTTTGCTCATCAAAAAATTAATTTAGTACTCTTTTATCTTGTATTACTAATCCATCATTTAATATCTCGCCTTTCTTTACTAAAGAAACATTAATATTAAGCTTAAAATTACTTTTAAAAAATTCTTTTACTTTATTTTGCAGTTCTACATCATGTATATTTGTCTCACAAAAAAGCTCACCATTATCCAAGAGTTCTTTTGTATTAATAACAAATTTTACTTTAGAAATTTCTTTAAAACTGTCTGTTATTTTATTTATTTGGTCAGGCGTTACAAATATTCCTTTAAATTTTGTTGATTGATCGGCTCTTCCCATCCAACCATGGATTCTGAAATTTGTTCTTCCACAAGGGCTAGGATCTATTATAATTTTTGATAAGTCTCCAGTTCCTAATCTGATCATAGGGTAGTCAGAATTAATTTTTGTAACAACTATTTCTCCAACCTCTCCTGGAGGCAAACTTTTGGATGTTCCTGGTCTAACAATTTCCAAAATAACATCCTCTTCAATTAACATGCCTTCCGTCAGATTGTTTCTACTGTCTTTTGTTTCATAAGCTATGCAGCCTATCTCTGCAATTCCATACATTTGAACAACATCAACCCCTTCTTCAGCTAACTTTTCCCTCAATGGTGGAGGAAATGGTTCTGCTCCCACTAAACCTTTTTTAAGAGAAGATATGTCAATTTTTTTTTCTTTTGATTTTTCTAATAAGATTTTAAGAAAAGATGGTGTTCCTAAATAAAATGAAGGCCTAAGATTTTTAATAGTTTCTAACTGTAGTTCAGTATTCCCTATACCCCCTGGTATTACTGTACATCCAACGTTATTGCAGGCTTGCTGCATCATAATACCTGCTGGCCCTAGATGGTAAGAGAAAGTATTATAAGCAATGTCTTTTTCTCTCAAACCAGCTGCATATAAACTTCTAGACATATTCCAAAAATCATTTTTATTTCCTGGTTCATAAATTGGACCTGGTGATGCAAACATAAATGGGAATTGGTTATACGGCTTGGTATTAAGGTTTCCAAAAGGAAAAGCATTTTTTTGTAATAAAGGAAATGAAGACTTCTTTGTTATAGGAAGTTGTATTAAATCTTCTCTACTATTAATTTTTGATAAATCAATGCCACTTAAAATATTATTCCAGCCTTTAGATACGTCCACTATATTTTTAATTCTTTGAGAAAAGTTTTTAAATAGTACTTTTTCTCTAACCTCTCTTTCTAAAGTTTCATTTTTATCAAAAAAAGAGCCTTTAAAACCAAAGTCTTTTACAACCAACGTTTTCTCCTCTTATATGATTTAAGGTTTTTGAAAGACTTTCTCTCACCTTTGCTCCCTCCTAAATAAAACTCTTTTACATCCTCGTTGTTTGCTAGAACTTTAGATGAGCCTTCTAAAACTATTTTTCCATTTTCCATAATGTATGCTCTATTAGAAACATTTAATGCTAGTCTTGCATTTTGCTCCACAAGTAAAATAGTTATACCTAATTCCTCATTAAGTTTTTTTATAATGCCAAAAACTTCCTTTACTAATAATGGAGATAGACCCATAGAAGGTTCATCCATAAGAATTATTTTGGGCTTAGCCATTAATGCTCTTCCAATAGCTAACATTTGTTGCTCCCCTCCAGATAAATATCCAGACAAACCATTTCTTTCTTTAAGCCTTGGAAAGTAATTTAAAACTTTTTCTATATCATCATTAATATTTTTTCTATCTCTTCTAGTATGTGCTCCAAGCCGAAGGTTTTCTAGTACTGTCATATCTGCTATACACCTCCTGCCTTCCATAACCTGAAATAATCCACTTTTAACAATTTCTGATGGATTAGAGTTTGTAATCTCCTCATCTAAAAAACAAATATTACCTTTTGTAACTTCTCCATCTTCATTTTTTAACAATCCAGATACGGCCTTTAATGTAGTTGATTTGCCTGCTCCATTTGCGCCTAATAAAGAAACTATTTCTCCCTCTTTTACTTCAAGGCTTAGACCTTTAATAACTAATACTACTTCGTTATAAACTACCTCTATATTTTTTAACTCTAGCATATTGAAAAAAATTTAATCTTAATAGCCTCTCCACTCTGGCCTTCTTGGCAGTGTAACTTGATCTACTTTAACTAATTCAATAATTTTCTTGTTCATTAGCTCTTCCACAGTGATTTTTTCTGTATTTCCATTAACTTTAACTTTGTAGATAGGAACGTCCATTAGTCCTCTGTGATCATCCTCCTTCCAAGTTGAAGGCAAACAAACTCCATCAAGCCCTTTTGGAGTCCAATTTTCCTTTTCATACATTGCTTTTTTAATTCCTTCTCCGCTAAAGTCATCATTACTCATTGCTAACTCCATTGCTTCTGCTATGTAAAACATTGTACAAACTGCTGAAATGTAATGGACTGACCTATATTTGTTTTTTTTTCCAGAAACTCCAGATACTTCTCTTATTAAATCCATACCTTTGTTTTTATTCCCCCATACAGAATTTGTTCTAACAGCAAAAACTACTCCATCCGCAGCTTTTCCAGAAGCTTTTATGACAGGCTCATCCACGCCCCATACATTTGTCATAAACTGGGTTTTCACCCCCACTGTGTTGCATGCCTTTAATAAAGAAGTTGTAGAATTAGAGGAATTAGCAAGATAAGCATAATTTGCTTCAACTTGTTTTAAAGTCAAACATTGCGCTGTGAAGTCTCCAGGCGCCAAGGTATAATTTATAACCGATAAAACCTCAAAACCTAGTTCTTCAGCATAATCTTGGCAAGCCTTTTTGGGAGCATTAGGATAAGGATGATTATCGCCCATATGTACGTATTTAGGTTTTTCAGTTTTGTTTTTTGTTTTCCAATCTTTTAAAGCCCAGGTTAACAGACCTCTACAAGCATCAGAATAAGAAGGGCCATAAAAAAAATTATATGGAGCAGCCTTGAATGAATTAGGTGCTGTACCAGTGGGGTCTGTTAATTGACCTGCATAAGAACCTGAATAAAAAGGAACTTTATCTCTAGCTATAGTTCCCATCAAAGCTTCTGTATCTGCTGTACCCCATCCTATAACAGCTATTACTTTTAACCTTGATTTCCATCTCTTGTAAGTTGCTACTGCTCTAGGTGCTTTATAACTATAATCCACAGTATCTACTTTAATTTTATTACCTTTAATTCCTCCATTTTTATTAATGTACTTAATCGCATCAATAAAACCTTGGCCAAATGGCTTTCCTACACTGGATGTTGGCCCAGTAAAATCTACTAAGTGACCTATTGGAATATCTTTAGCTGAAATACTTAGTATTTTAAAAAAATAAATTATTAAAAGTAAAATAGATACTTTTGAAATTTTAATCATCATTAAATCTCCTAAATTAATATGAAAATGGATATAACTTAAACCATGCTCTAATTTGCCCCCAACGATAGGCTAGTCCATTGGGTTCAAAAATCAAGAATAATATAATAACTAGGCCAATAGAAGCTTCTTTAATAAATGGAATGGCACTAGATAAAGAAAGAGCCTGATCAATTGATGTATCTGACAGAAGTCTTGTTAGGGCATCCATAACCTCTGGCAATAAAACCATAAAAGCCGCACCCATTAAAGACCCTCTTATGGAACCTAGGCCTCCTATTATTATCATGGCAAGAAAAAATATAGATAGTTGAATATTAAATTCTTCTATAGATACGAAGTTTAAATAATGCCCATACAAAGCACCACCTAATCCAGCAAAGAGAGAAGAGATCCCAAAAGATAAAATTCTGTATTTTGTTAAGTTAATTCCCATCATTTCTGCAGATAGATAATGGTCTCTTACTGCTAAAAAGGCTCTGCCATCTCTTGTTCGCATAAGGTTAGATACCATTAAGAAGCTTATGATTAGCCAGAATAAAACTACATAAAAATATTTTTCATCTGTATCAAAATAAAAACCAAATATTTTTAATGGCTCTGCTGACGCACCATCTACTCCTCCTGTAAACCAAGAAGCTCTTGAAAAAAAATCTTCCATTATAAATTGTGCTGCCAAAGTGGCAATTGCCAGATACAAACCTTTTACCCTAGCCGCGGGTATACCAAAAATTAAGCCAACAAATGCTGTCATTATTGCTGCAGTAGGAATAGAAATCCATACAGGAAAAAAAAACTTATTACTTAACCATGCTGATGCAAAAGCACCAAATCCAAAAAAAACCGCATGCCCTACTGAAATTTGCCCTGTACATCCTACTAATAAATTTAAACCTAAAGCAGCAATTCCATAAAAACCTATATAAATCAGTAAAGAAATTATATAAGAATCAAATAATAAAGGCGCTATTAGTAAAAGAAATATACCAAACAAAGTTAAATAGAAACTACCTTTATCTTGAAACAAACTCATATCAGATGAGTATGAGGTTCTAAAGTCACCGCAAGGCCTAAATTTTTTAATGCTCATTTTATACTCTTTCTATGTCCTTTGTTCCAAAAAATCCATACGGTTTAATCATTAATATAATTAGCAACACATAAAACGGAGCTATCCTAATCATATTACCTACATTTAGGTATTGCACATCTAAGTAATGTGCGAAGTGTTCAAGTAACCCTATAACTAAGCCTCCTAATATTGCACCTAATACTGAGTCTAACCCTCCTAAGATGACTGCTGGAAAAACCTTTATGCCCATAAATGCTATTCCCGATGATATACCATTTACTATACCAAAAACAAT
>NHEU02000063.1 GCA_002171495.2 Alphaproteobacteria bacterium TMED93 | reverse complement strand
TTGATAGTTATTTTGATAAAGGTTCATTCATTTCAATAGATATTAATAATTATAGCGATAGTTTTGAGGTTATTGATAAAGCAATAAATAACCCAGATATAATTAACATCATGAATATCAGAGAAGCTAGAAGATCCGTTTTGTTAGACTATAATATGTTAAATTTAATAAACACGGCTATAGATAGATATGATGAAACTAATCATAAAAATATAAAATCCCAGTAAGATATTTTAAATTTTATAATTATCAAATAATATTATTTTTAAATTAAATTTCCCCATTCCAAATTTGTAGAATATTTATAGAATTTTTTATATTTATCTTTTAATGAAGGAAAAAATGAGGATATTATTTCAAGGCAAATATCAAGTTTTTTATCAATTTTATTTTCTGCTTTAAGAATTTCTACTTTGTTTTTAATAACATCAGGAAATTTATGATAGACAGTAATATTAAAATTATTAATAAATTGATTAATTTTAGTATTTAATACATAATCAGCTGCTTCAAGTTTCTCATCAATAGCAAGATTTGAGCTTTCTCTCATAATTAAAATAAATGAATCTAAAGCATCAAGTAGAGAGGCAATCAAAACTCCTTTTTCTTCTAAACCACATTCTATATAAAGTTTACTTATTTGTTTTTTTATATAAACAGCGTCTCCAAACCAGTTACTATTTTTGTAAATAAGTTGTTTTGTTGGGTCAACTAGAATTTTTCCACTTGCTACACAACTTAAAACTATAGACCAATCAGTATAACCTCCCTGAGTAGGATGATATTTTAATAATTTGAAGATATCCTTAATAATTTTACTTCTATAGAACGTAAAATAACTAGTATTATTTCCTTTATTTGAGTCTTGATACTGTTTTATTCTATCTACTGCGGTATTAGCATTTATATTGAAATTATTTTGTTTGTATACGCCTACTTGTGAATTCCATAATGATATTATAGGTTTTATTCCTACAATATCCTCATATTTTATGTCTTTATATTCTAAAACACTTTTATCAATATTTACTAAAATATCATCATCACTCACTATGCCTATAAAACTTCCAGAACAATTCTTCATACCGTTATACCAATTATCACTCCACAATAAATTTTCATTTTTTTTATTGCTTAAGTATTTCATAAAAGGAAGAGGAATTTGATTCCACATTTTTAATTTATCAGAGCTTCCAGAATTATCTGATATCACTAATTCAGAACCTGTACTATCACAAAAGTTTATAGCCGAGGAAATACTTGCTCTTGACTCATCAAAACCTCTTTTGCTTGGCATACATATACTTAAAGAATATTCAGTCATTTTAATAAAATAGTTTGCAATTAAAGTGCCATATAAAGAAAGTTATAAAAAGATTATCAGTGCTTCAAAACCTTTTTTTATTAAAGTCACAACAAACACATATGAAAGATTTAAGAGAGCTTTTTTAGCAGTATATGGCATATTAATTGCTAATCATAAGCATGCTGCATTTGAATGAAAAAAATAATATTATAACCAAAAATAATTACGATAGATCAAAAAAGCCTAAGACTAAAGAAAAGGATTTTTTTTTATTTTTTAAAAATATTTCTAATATACAAGAGCTTTGGATGAAGTCTATTGTGTTTAATAAAAAATATTTTTTAGTTCCTTTTAATACTAAGTTACAAAGTTTAGACCTTAATACTTTTTATAACTTTCACTATATTAACAATACGAACAAATCCAAAAAATCTAATATAAGGTTTGTGGTTGCTAATCAAGAAGGTTCTTTTTTAGCATTAATTAGTTTAATTTATTTACATCAGAAAAAAAGTATTTATATCAATAAAATTGATTATGTTAGAGGTAAATCTCATAAAATTTTAAGTAATGCTGTTATAAATTTATTAGAGTATTTTAGAAAGACCTTTTATATTAATAATTTTCAAATATTAATAGAAAAAAATAATTCTAAGAAAGAACAATTCTTTAAAAAATTAGGTTTTAAGAAAAATATCAATGCAGCATTTTTTACCAAACCTTATAATTACTTTTATTGGCAGGGAGAGAAACAACAAATAGGTAAAAAAATAATACTTACTGCTGGACCATCTGTTTCATTATCAGAATCTTTAAAAACATTAGATGCAGTGAAACATGGTTGGAATAAAAATTGGAATAGTTCTATTTTAGATTTAGAAAAAAACTTTGCAAAATATATTGGAGTAAAATATGCCATCAGTACTTCTAGCTGTACAGGTGCGTTACATATAGCTATGCAGTCGCTAAATATTTCAGAGGGTGATGAAGTAATAGTTCCAGATATAACATGGGTTGCAACAGCAAGAGTAGTATCTTATTTAGGAGGAACGCCAATTTTTGCTGAAATTGAAAAAGATAGTTGGAACATAGATGTACTCTCAATAGAGAAATTAATTACAAAAAAAACAAAGGCAATAATTGCTGTTCACTTATATGGAAATCCTGCTAATTTAACTCAACTAAAAAAGTTATCATCAAAATATAAAATTAGTTTAGTTGAGGATGCAGCCCCTGCAATTGGATCTTCTTACAATGGCCTAAGATGTGGAACCGTTGGAGACTTTTCCGCCTTTAGTTTTCAAGGCGCAAAGCTAATGGTTGCTGGAGAGGGAGGTATGTTGTGCACTAATAGTCTAAAATTATATAAAATAGCTAAAAAAATATCTGACCATGGAAGAAATCCTAATAAAACCTTCTGGATTGATGGTCCTGGTTTAAAATATAAAATATCTAATATTCAGGCAGCCTTCGTCTTAGGTCAGTTGGAAAGAGTTACTGATATGATATTGATGAAGAGGAGAATTTTTAATTGGTATAAAGAATTTTTGCAAAAAAATATCTATTTATCTTTATTAGAAGAAAAAGATTATACTTATTCTAATTATTGGATGGTTAGTGCTTCTATAAATAATAATAGTTATAAAAAAAGAGATAGATTAATTGAATACTTAAAAAAAAATAATATTGATAGCAGACCAGTTTTTAGTCCAATTAGCAAATATCCCATATGGAATAAAAAATATATAACCAATAATATTGCAAAAATGATTGGATGTTCTTCTTTAAACCTGCCAAGTGGAACTAATTTAACAAAAAATGAAGTTAAATATATTTGTGAAAAAATAAACTCATATTTTAATTGATAGGGAATTTTATGTATAGAGTTGCATTATTTGTAAGCCATAAACCAGGGTTAGATGTTTTAAAATTTCTTACTAAACAAAAAAACCTTGAAATTTCAGTTCTATATTTAACTGGAGATGAATCTAGCTTAGAAAAAAAAATGATAGACTTAGCGGGTATAAAATATAAAAGAATATTTTATGGTAGGAAAAGCTACGAAACTGATAAACATATAGATTTTTTTAAAAAACTTAATATTGACTGTGTAATTACAATTTTTTGGCCGTGGTTATTAAATAAAAAACTTTATTCATTGTCAAAAAAAACTATTAATTTTCATCCATCACTGCTTCCTTCTTACAGAGGTTGGTATCCGCACGTATATAATATAATAGAAAACACTCAAAGTGGTGTTAGCCTTCATGAGCTAAATGAAAGTGCAGATACAGGGAAAATATGGGTCCAGAAAAAAGTTGACCGCATGGCTACAGATAATGCTAAGGATTTATATAAAAGATTACAATTTGAAATTGTTAAACTATTTAAAAAAAATTGGAAAAAAATTAAGAATGACCAAATAAAACCATTTAAGCAAAGAAAAAGATATTCTTCATTTAAAAAGAAAGAAGATGTTAATAAATATGATCATATAGATTTAAATAAAAAAGTAATTGTAAAAGACTTTATAAATATATTAAGGGCAAGAAGTTTTGGAAAAAAATCTTTTGCATATTTTGAAGAAGAAGGAAAAAAAGTTTATATAAATTTAACACTTAATCACTAACTTAAATGTCAAACAAAGTAATAAAAAAGCTTGCTAATAAAATTAGATTAGATTTATTAAAAATGATTTTTAATTCAAAATCTTCTCATATTGCAAGTTGCTTATCTATTGTTGATTTACTAGCAGTATTATATGGAAAAAAAATAATTAAATTTAATCCAAATAAGCCTTATTTATCGGATAGAGACATTTTTATTTTAAGCAAAGGTCATGCTGCTGCTGCTTTATATGCAGTTTTGGCAAATGTAGGATATTTTTCTAAAAGAAAGTTATTAGAATATGGTAGCGATAATTCAAATTTTATGGCTCATGCTTCTCACAAAGTACCAGGCGTTGAATTTTCTACTGGTTCTTTAGGGCATGGATTACCTATTGCTTGTGGGTTGGCTGTCGCTAAAAAAAGAAAAAAACTTTCAAACTATATTTATGTAATTAATAGTGATGGTGAAATGGCAGAGGGAAGTAATTGGGAAGCTATTCTTTTTGCATCACACCATAAATTAGATAATTTAATATTAATAATTGATTATAATAAGTTACAAAGTTTTGACAGTGTAGAAAATACTCTAGGTATAGAACCTATGAAAGATAAATTTTTGAGTTTTGGCTGGAATGTGTATGAGATTGATGGGCATAATTATAAAAGCATAGAACAAGTTTTACTAACTTGTAAGTCTTCTAAAGGAAAACCAAAATGTATAATTGCTAATACTTTAAAAGGAAAAGGAATATCATTTATGGAGAATAAGGTAGAGTGGCATTATAAAAACCCTAATAAGATTGAATTTGATCAGGCAGTAAAAGAGCTAATTTTATGAGACGTACATTTATTAATCATTTGACTGAACTTGCTAAAGAAAATAAAAATATTTTTTTATTAGTTGGGGATGTTGGCTACAATGTTGTAGAAAAGTTTAAAAATTATTTTCCTGATAGATTTCTTAATGTAGGTGTAGCTGAACAAAATATGACAAGTATAGCAGCAGGGTTGGCATCTGAAGGATATCATGTTTTTACATATTCTATTGCAAACTTTCCTACTTTTAGATGTGCAGAACAAATAAGAAATGATGTAGACTACCATAATCTGCCTGTTACAGTAGTAAGCGTAGGAGGAGGAGTTGGTTATGGAAATTTAGGATATTCGCATCATGCTATACAAGATTACGGGTTAATGAGGATGATGCCTAACTTCAAAATAGCATCTCCTGGAGACTTGAATGAAGTAAAAAGTGTATTAAACTATTTAACCAAAAATCCACAACCTTCTTATTTGAGATTAGGAATAAATAATGAACATAAATATACAGTTAATAAAAAAAACATTATTCCAGGAAAATGGTACCCTTTGTCTTTAAATAAAGGTCATGAAAATGTAGTGCTCTCTACAGGAACTAGCTTAAAATGGGTAATGAATAATATTGAAAGGTTTAAAAATAAGGATATATTTACTTTGCCTATATGGGGTATGAGTGAAAAAAAAAAACAAAGGTCTATTGCAAGCAAATTTAGCAGCATTATTACTGTGGAAGACCATCTCTATGATTGTGGATTTGGTTCCTGGTTAATAGAATCTTTACAAATTTCTGGCACTAATAGAAAAATTCAAAGTTTAGCTTTGCCTATTGAGACAACGAATATGGTTTCCTCAGAGGAGAATATTTTAAAAAAAATGAAAACTTATAATTAATATATAAGTATAAAAAGTACGTATTCCATATGTAACTAAATTTTTCAAGAATGATCTTTTTTTGAACTTAGTTTTTAATAAATAATACAAATATAGGAAATAACTTCTTTGTTTTAGAAGAATATTAGAAAAATATAAAGTATTTGGTATCAAAGTTATACTTATAAAAAAATACTTATATTAATCAATATCTCCCCATTTAGACTCTGTAGATTTTTCATAAAATAATAAATAATCGTTAACTAAATTTGGAAACTGTACCTTTAATATGTTTAAAGCGCTTTTTAATTTTAATGCTATATTTTCTTCAATATTGATTTTTTCTATTTCATTTGCAACTTGTTTAAAAAAATGCGGGCCTCTATTATAATTATCTATTAATCTATTAAGATGAAAATCAAGGGCATATTCTGCAGCCTCTAGTTTTTCATCAAAAGGTACATTAGATTTTTTTCTCATAATTAATATAAAAGTATCCAAAGCATGAAAAAGATCAGACATATAACATCCTATTACACCTAGGTCACAATCTTCATAAAGTTTCATAGCCTGTTTATTAATAAACTCTTGGTCTCCAAACCAATTATTATTTTTATATACTAAAAGCTTTGTTTCATCAGTCAAGACCTTCCCACTTGCTACACAAGCCCTTGCTATAGGCCAATCTAGATAACCTCCTTTAGTAGGATGATATGTTAATAATTTATAAATATCGTTCAGTATTTCTTTTTTAAAAAAGGAATAATAGGTAGTATTATTACCCGCAGATAGGTCGTGATATTGCTTTATCCTTTCTATAGCTGTATTTCCATTAATATTAAAATTATTTAATTCATAAATACCTTGTTTTGAGTTCCAGAGAGATATTATTGGTTTAATTCCAGCTAAATCTGTTTGACTTATCTCCTTATAATCTACTACACTTTTTTCTAAATTAACAATTATGTCATCATCACTTACCACACCAATAAAGTTCCCAGAACAATTTTGAATGCCATTATACCAATTATCACTCCATTTAGACTCTTTCTTATTTTCATTCTTTAAATAATTCATAAATGGTAGAGGGATATTGTTCCACATTTCAGATTTATTTTTTTCTCCTGAACTATCAGAAACTACTAATTCAGAACCAGTAATATCACAGAAACCTATTGCAGAGGAAATACTTGCTCTTGACTCCTCTAGACTTCTCTTACTTGGTATACATATACTTAAAGAATATTCTGTCATATTATTATTATTGAATTTGCAATTAAAATGCCATAATGAAAAAAGTAAAAAAAGCATTTAAAAGTAATAAAAATTTTAATAAAATTAATTATGTTTAAATTTATATTTATATTATTAGTTTCGTTCTTATTAGCTTCTTTCAAGGGGTATACCAAGGACACTCTTTTAGAACTAATAAAAGAAAACAAAGATTTTAGTACTTTCTATGAATTAATAAAAATAGCAAATTATCAGAAACTATTTAATGAACAAACTAAATTTAAAAAAATAATATATATTCCTAATAATAAGGCATTTGAAAATTTGCCAAAAAAGATTAAATATAAAATTAAGAATGAAGAACTAGCTAAAAAAATCATTAGAACTCATCTTTACAGTGGGGAAGTTAAAGAAGTTTTCAAAGATCCTAAAAAGAAGGTAGTTATATTAGAAAGAGTAGAATTAAATGGAGAAACAGTAAGAATATTTAGCAATAGTGATTTATTTGTAAAAGATGTAGTTCATCAAAATTTTCATCTAGAGAAAGACGAATTTACAATAATACCTGTAGAGTGTGTAATGTTTTTACAATTAAGTACTGATGACAGAAGGTTGTCAGCAGAAGAAAAAAGTAGTTCTATAGTTACCAGTTGTTGTTTATTAACTGATAATGAGATAGAGACTTTTATAAATGAATAATATCTTTAACTTTTAATTTTTTTAATATTTTTCTCAAAATTCTTACCATCAAAATCTATAATTTTATTAATCTTAGGAGGGTTTTAAATGCTATTAAAGTTTATGCAAAATGACTCTTGATGAGATCTGGGTTGATAAAAACTTTTAATTCGAAATACTTTACAAAAAAAATGTTTTGCTAGGTTTTTATTAAACTCATAAATATTTAATAAATTTTTTCCTTTTTTTAAAATCATTATGATAATGGTAAGGATATTATGCTGAAATGTTTATTCTATTTTTATGACTCTTGATTTCTGAGTAATTTTTTACAACTTGACTTAATTGGTTTTTTTTTAATATTTCGTAGTTATTTACATATGCACTAGTAAGTTGCAAGTCACCAGAAATTAAATTATTATTTGTTTTAAAAGAAACTTGTTCATTAGTACTTAGTTTAGAGTCTTTATGGGTTTTATTGGGCTTTTTTAAATTAGACTCTAAATCCAAATTTTTTTTATCAATGTTATTTGCAATGAACTTATTAGTTATTTTATTTGCTGCCCAACCACCTAGTCCTTTTATTATACCTAAGGGTCCCCCAAATAAAAAACCACCCACAGCTGATTGAATAACATCTAGAGGTTTATTTGATTTAGTTATAAAATTTTTAATTGAACTAACAATTGGAACGTGATTTAGTGGATTGATTGTATCCATTATCCAAGAAAATGGAGTTTTTTTTCCTTTTTTTTCAGCAATATTATTTTCATTTTGTAGGTTTGAATTAAATAATTTCTTTTTGTGTATATCTCTTCCTCTAAAATGAGACCAACTTGGTCCTTGATGAGGAGCTTTAAAATATTTATTTTCCATAATTTATTTCAATCTCAATTCTTCTATTTTTACTTCTTCCAGAACTAGTAGCATTTGATGCAACTGGTTGAGTTTCTCCTTTACTTGTTGCAACTAATCGTCCAGGAGAGATTACATCACTATCTTCTAAGCTTTGTACAACTGATGCTGCTCTAGCAGCAGCTAAATCCCAATTATCTCTATACTGGGAACCAAATACTAATGGAACATCATCGGTATGACCTGTAACCATAATTGTACTTTTACCCTTTGAATTAACTTTTGCAATGTTATCCATAATTCTTTTTGCTTGAGGAGTAAGTTTAGCAGTGCCTGAAGGAAAAGCTCCACCAGCACCTACTGTAACTATAACTTTATCCTCTTTCTTTTCTACAGTAACTAACCCTTGTCCGATTTCTTGTTTTAAAGCAACTTTTAATTCATCTTCAGTCAGCTCTGCTTTTTCTTCTGCTTTTTTAAACTCTTCTTTTTCACTTTTATCTTGATTTAAAGCATCTTGTGCTTGATCAGCTGCCTCTGATAGTTCTTTTAATTTTTCTTCTAAACCTCCAACTAGCACATCCTTATTAGATTTTCCTGCAGCTGCTTTGGCTTTTTCTATAGCATTTAACGTTTCTTGTAAAAGTTGAGGTAAATCTTTTTGTTCAGCATCAGTAGGAGTAAAATTCATTACAACATTTTTACCTAATACTTCGATTTCTATATCGCCTCTAGCCACAGCCTCTTTAATTGATTCTGCTAGTTTTTTAGTGTCTTCACTAAAGTCTTCATCTTTAGTTTTTGTTTGAATTTCTACCTCTGGTTTTTCCTCTAAAGTTGTTTGTTGTGTTATATTTTCAGTTACAGCAGGTGCTGGTGAAGGGCTAAAGTTTAAACTCAATACAGTAGTTCCTTTTGGTTGCTCTACAACTGGTACCATTCTTTGAATACCAAATGCATTTTTTAAACTACCACTAATTTGTTTAAATTTTGGAACATTAAATTCTGCAAAAGATAATATTAAAACAAAGAAGGCCATTAATAATGTTGCCATATCAGCAAAAGTTGACATCCACGCAGGCGCTCCAGGAGGTTTGCACTTAGGACAATCATCCTCAGTAAACCCTTCTTCTACAACTACTTCTTCAGCTTCTTTTGAAACAGCCATTAATACTCCTCTTATTTATCCTGCTGCCGATGCAGCAGCTTCAATTTTTTCTTGTTGTTTAGGAGGAAGATTAGCTAGTAATTGGTCTTGAATATTTCTAGGACTTTCTCCTCTTGAAATTGCTCTCAAAGATGAAAGAATCATTTCTCTAAACACCACTTCTTTTGCAGTATTTTGTTCTAAAGTAATTTTCATGGGTAAAAAGATAACGTTTGCTAACATAGCACCATATAATGTAGTTAAAAGAGCAACGGCCATTGCAGGTCCAATAGCTTTAGGGTCAGCCATATTTCCAAGCATAGCAACTAATCCAACTAGTGTTCCTATCATTCCCATAGCAGGTCCTATATCAATCCATGATCCTATAACCGCTTGATTCATTTCATGTCTTTTTTTCATTGCAGCCAATTCAATTTGCATTTGCTCATTAAGTTTAGCTTCATCTGCTCCATCTACTAACATTTGCAAACCTTTTTCAAAAAATTTATCAGGAACCTCTTGACCTTCTAAAGCCATCATACCGTCTTTTCTTGCAATTGTTGCTAATTCAGAAACTCTTGTAATTAATTCCTCCGCATTTCTTTTTCCAGGCATAAATACTTTTCCCATTACTCCAAAATGGCCTAAGAACTGTGGGAGTTCACATCTATACATAACACAAAAAAATGTTCCTCCAAAAACAATAAGCATAGAAGGAACATCTATAAACATTCCCAGTCCTCCTGCTGAAATCATTGCTCCAGCTATCATTCCTGCTGCTCCTAATAAACCTATTAAAGATGCTATATCCATACTATTGACCCCCGTGGTTAACCAATTTATATTATAATTCTAAACTTACTTAGCAATTATGAGACCAATTAATGAAAAAAATACATAATTACCTAAAAAACTTCTTTATTATATTACTTTATATAATAATTTCTAATACTTTTTATTCTAATAATAAAGCTTTATCCAACAATTATTTCATGGAAAAAGAACACTTAGTTTTAGATTTTCAAAATAATATACTCTGGCTCAGATGTAGTGTTGGGCAAGTTTGGAAAAATAATACTTGCGAGGGAACTGCCATTAAATTAACTATGGACCAAGTAAATCAAGCTAAAGAAAAAGCTAGGGAACAGTTAGAAGGTGATTGGAGGCTTCCTACTAGAAAAGAATTGGAAAGTATAGTTTGTTTTGAATGTGGTAAAGTAAAAATAAATTCTAAGTTTTTTCCTAATACTCCTTATGAACCATTCTGGACTGGAGAGAAAAATGTTTGGTACAAAAATTTTTATTGGTCAGTTAATTTTTTTACTGGACATACTTTTGGAAGATTTCCTGGAACTATTCCCAATTTTGTTAGACTTGTCAGAAATAGATAACTTTCTTAAATATTGATAAAGCTTTATTATAAATACAAAAGCACCTAAAATTAAAACTAAATATGCTAAATAGTCAGGTTTAATTATTGCTAAATAATGAGTCTTATCAGTAAATACTAAACCTATTAGTATTATAAATAATACCGCAATTAAAAAATATCTTATTATTAAACAACTTCTACAATTTTGCACTTTTTGTCCTAGATATACTTGTCATAAATTTGACTTACAATATTTTACTTAATTTAACTTTTTTATACAAACATTAAAAAAGTATTAGAAAAACAGTAATTAATTTTTAAAATTATAGTCATTATGTTGACCAATTCTAGAGTCAAATTAAAACTTTGATTTTTAATCCCTCACGTATCAGATTGATAGAAAACAGGAGGTTATTATGCAGTTAAATCAACGTCTTAATATAAAACATAGTCAGTCTATAGTCATGACACCACAACTTAGACAAGCTATAAAATTACTACAATTTTCAAACTTAGAACTTTCTAGTTATATAGAAGAGGAGTTAGAAAAAAATCCTTTTCTAGAAAATAAAAAAAGCGATATTCTTTCGAGAAACGTTACTACCAAGATACAAGATAATAACAATAAAGATGACTTTAATGAAGATCATGAAAAAGATAATCAGAGATGGGAAGAAAGGTTTCAAAGCAAGCAAAGAAGTAGCTCTTATGACGATATTTCTTCTATCGAGGATCGTATAGCTGAACCAAAAAAAACGTTAAGGTCTCACTTAATGGAACAAATACTTTTAGATATCCCTGAGGGAGTAGAAAGAAAAATAGCAATTTTAATTTTAGATTTAATTGAGCCAACAGGATGGATTAATTTTGATATTGATGAATTTATCTCTAAAAATAACTTAGAAAAAGACATTACATTAAATGTTTTAGAGAAACTACAAAAATTAGAACCAACTGGCGTGTTCTCTAGAAACCTTGGAGAGTGTTTAAGGTTACAATTAAAAGAAAAAGGTCTATTCAATCAAAGCATTGAAATAGTTACCAATAATTTAGAATACTTAGCTAAAGGAGAGATACAAAAGCTATGCAAGCTTGCAAAAGTTAATGAGGTAAAACTATCAGAATATATAAATATAATTAAAAGTTTAAACCCAAAACCAGCTACCTCATTTTCTGATGATGATTTTAGAATAGAGCCGCCAGATGTAGTTATAGAAAAAACTAAAAAAGGTTGGAAAGTGGAGTTAAATAAATCGACTTTGCCTGCTATTAAAATAGAAGAAGGTCTAGCAGATAAAGTAAAAAATAATATAATAAAGAAGAATGAAAATGATAAAAAGTTTGTTTCTGAAGCATTTAATTCAGCTAAATGGTTGTTAAGAGCTATAGAACAAAGAAACTCAACAACTTTAAAAGTAGCAGTAGAAATTCTAAAAATGCAAAAAGAATTTTTTAAAAATGGACCAGGGCACCTGAAACCTTTAGTTTTAAGAAACGTAGCTGGTGCTATAGGGATGCATGAGAGTACAGTAAGCAGAGTTACCAGATCAAAGCTTTTACAGACACCATGGGGGCTTTTTCAAATGAAAGATTTTTTTAGTAGTTCGGTTGGTTTAACTGAAAATGATGAAGCTCATGCTGCTAAAACTGTAAGAACATTGTTAAAGGAAATCATTTCTAATGAGAAAGAAAATAAGCCTCATAGTGATGAAAATATTTCTAAAATATTTAAAGAGAAGGGTGTAAATGTTGCAAGAAGAACAGTAGCAAAATATAGAGAAATGCTCAATATTCCATCTTCGGCTGAAAGAAAAAGGTTAATGCGTTTAAATAAGGTTATAAATATTAAAAATTGATTTAATATTTATAACTTTTAGCACTTAATATTTTAGTAATGCTTTTCTCATTTGCGGAAGGTAATGGATCATAAAGATAATTTCCTAATGGAACAAGTTTTTCTTCCATTATTATATCATCATCGTTATAAATGCCTATTTCAACAGCAAAATTATTACTATGCATTTCTTCAAGTTTATTTTTTAAGTTTTTATATACTAAATTTGACATAATT
>NHEU02000064.1 GCA_002171495.2 Alphaproteobacteria bacterium TMED93 | reverse complement strand
ATTTTTTAGAAAAAAAAAAGGTCAAAAGAAGCATTGCCTCCACTTTAATGCTGGTTATTTTTTTTATTTTTATTTACTCATTTTCTTTTTTAGTTATACCGATTATTATAGAACAAACAGTTAAATTTTTAGAGAAATTTCCAACTTTGCTCAATAAAATTGAACTTCAAATATCAAAAATTTCTATTTTAATTAATAATAGTTTTCTAAATATAGATTATTTAGATTTTTTAAAAAGTATAAATGAAAGTTTAGGAAGTTTTTTCAAAACTATTATAAGTAAATTATTTTTTTCTTCTCTAGCTATTGTAAATTTATTAAGTTTTATGATAGTAACTCCAGTAGTCGCATGGTATTTTTTAAAAGATTGGAAAAAAAATAATATTTTTTTTTAATAATAATGTACCAAAACAATATCAAAACATTGTTGAAAAAAATATAAAAGAAGTAGATGAAATATTAGCTGGATTTTTAAGAGGGCAATTTTTAGTTAGTGTAATACTTGGTATGTACTATTTTATAATTTTTTATATTATTGGTATTGATTATTCTCTTTTTTTAGGAGTATTTTCTGGGATATTTTCCTTAATACCTTATTTTGGAATTTTTATTAGCTTTATATTATCAGCTTATATAAGCTTACTTCAGTTTGCAGATCCTTTTTTTATTTTTTATATAATAATAATATTTTTTATAGCTTTCTTATTTGAAGGGTATTTTTTATCTCCAAAGATTGTCGGTGAAAAATTAGGACTTCATCCTTTAGCAATACTCTATTCCGTGTTTTTATTTGGTTCATTATTAGGATTTTTAGGAATATTTTTTGCTATTCCTTTCGCATCTATTATATTTTTATATTATAGAAAAATCTTATTTAATATTAACAATATAACTGATGAAACAGCAAGCAATTAAATTCGAATTTAGAGAAGCAAAAAATAGAGAAAATTATATTGTTGGAAACTCCAATGCTAATGCTATTAAATGGATAGATAAATATCCTAATTGGAAAAATAGTGGGTTGATAATAGAAGGCCCTAAATCAAGTGGAAAGTCTCACTTAGTTAGTGTGTGGCAAAATAAAAGTAATTGTAGTATTTTTTCCAGTGAACAAGTAAATAGAGAGGAAGTTAATGCTAGCGATAATAATAATTTAGCTGTAGAGAATTTAGAACATATAAGAAATTATGAATTTTTTTTACATTTAATTAATTTTAAAAAAGAAAAAAAACTAAAATATCTGTTAACAACTAGTCAAAGTATTACCTCTCTAAATATAAGTCTAAGTGATATTAATTCTAGATTGTTAGAGTTGCCAAAAGTAAAAATTACTCTTCCTTCAGATGATCTATTAAAAGGACTAATTATAAAATTATTGAAAGATAAAGGAATAATTATTACAACTAAATTATTAGATTATGTGATTACTAGAATTGAGAGATCTTATGAGGCAGTAAATTTGTTTATAGAGGATTTGAATAAAATAAGCTTAGAAAAAAAAAAAAATATTTCCATTTCGTTAATAAAAGAAGTAATAGAAAAGGACTATTAAAAAAATGAGTAGTAACTTTTTAAATAGGGAGCTTTCTTGGCTAGCTTTCAACAAAAGAGTTTTAGAAGAAGCATATAATGAAAACCATCCTATTTTAGAGAGGTTAAACTTCTTAAGTATATCGGGGTCAAACTTAGATGAGTTTTTTATGGTAAGAGTAGCTGGCTTAAAAGGACAAATAGATGGTGATGTATTCTTGCCAAGCATTGATGGTTTGCTACCTGAAGAAACAATGCAGAAAGTTTTACAAGAGTCTAAAAGACTTAAAGAAAAACAAAATGATTGTTGGATTAGAATTTTATCTAATTTAAAAAAAAATAAAGTAGACATATTAAGTTTTAATAAGTTGGTGAAATTAGATAAGAATTGGTTAAGAAACTTTTTTACTAAATCAGTATTTCCTCTTTTAACTCCGGTTGCTGTAGATCCTGCCCACCCTTTTCCCTTTGTGCCTAATTTAGGGCTTTGTATGGTTTTAAAACTAAAAAATAATAAAAATAGAAAACTAATTAAAGTTGTTATTCCTTTTGCTAAGGGTCTTCCTAAGTTTATAAAGTTTAAAAATACTTATAATTTTTTTAAATTAGAAGACCTAATAGTTATGTTTATTAAAGATTTATTCCCTGAGTTCAAGTTTATATCATATGGAACCTTTAGGATCATTAGAGATAGTGATATTGAGTTTATAGATGAGGCAGAAGATTTAGTTACTACATTTGAAAATCAACTTAGGAAAAGAAGATATGGGCGAGTTATATTGTTAGAGATAAGCAAAACCATGCCTAAAGATTTAAAAAGCATGATAGTTAGAACTCTTAAAATAAAATATGATTATATATTAAAGTTTGAACATTTATTAGATATTGGATCTCTGAGTGAAATTTATAAAAAATGTTCAAATAAACTTAAATGGAGAGAATATAAACCAAGATTTCCAGAAAGAATAGCAGATGCTAATGATGATTGTTTTTCAGCAATAAGAAAAAAAGATATGATAATTCATCATCCATATGAGTCATTTGATGTTGTTGTCAAATTTTTAAGACAAGCAGCCAAAGATAAGAAAGTATTAGTTATAAAACAAACTATTTATAGGACTGCTAAGGGAAATAATGAAATAATAGAAGCATTAGTAGAAGCAGCAGAGGAAGGTAAATCTGTAACTGCATTATTGGAAATAAAAGCAAGATTCGACGAGGAAGCTAATATAAAAGTTGCCAGGTATTTAAAAAGGTATGGAGTTCAAGTAGTTTATGGTTCAGTTGAGTTAAAAACGCATGCAAAAGTATCACTTGTAGTAAGAAAAGAGAGAAACGGACTAAATACTTACGTTCATTTTGGTACAGGAAATTATCATATTAATACTGCAAAAGTATATACGGACCTGTCTCTATTTACGTGTAATGAGCTTATAGCAAAAGACACACAAAATTTTTTTAATATGGCAACAGGTTATTCTTCCCCCAAAAAATGGAACTATTTGAGTATTGCTCCTTTTAATCTAAGACAAGATATTATAGGACTAATTAATCAAGAGATAAGGTATAAAAAAAGTGGAAATAATGGAGAAATATGGCTTAAATGCAACTCATTAGTTGATGAGGAAATAATCAACGCTTTATATTATGCTAGTAAAAATAATGTAAGAGTTGAGTTAATTGTAAGAGGAATATGTTGTTTAAAGCCTCAAATAAAGGGACTTTCTGAAAATATATACGTAAAAAGTATTGTAGGAAGATTTTTAGAACATTCAAGAATTTATTGTTTTAGTAATGGAAAAAGAATGCCTTCTACTTTTGCTAAGGTTTTTATCTCTTCAGCAGATATAATGCCTAGAAACTTTGACCGCAGATATGAAGTTATGGTTCCTATATTAAATAAAACAGTTCATAAACAAATATTACAACAAATTATGGTAGCAAACCTTAATGAAAAAGTTCAAGCCTGGAAAATGAAAGGAGATGGAAGTTATACAAGAGTTATTCCAAGAAAAGACTCTATATCTGCGCACCAATACTTTATGAAAAATCCAAGCTTATCTGGTAGAGGAGAGTCGATAAAATATGATAGACCCCAAGAAATAATTTTAAAAAAATAATTAATAGTATCTCTTTATTATTTAAAAAAAATAAGATAGTTTAATTATTTAAGAGATAAAAAAGTGCATCATTATAGAACTCATACTTGCGGTGAATTAACCGAAATTAATATAAATTCTGAGGTTAAGCTTTCTGGGTGGATACATTCAAAAAGAGACCATGGTGGTTTGTTGTTTATTGATTTAAGAGACCAGTTTGGAATTACACAAATAGTAATTGATAAAAATAATAAAGTATTTACTTTGCTTGAACATTTAAAAGTAGAAAGTGTAATAAAAGTTTTAGGAAAAGTTATAGCTAGAAGTAAGGAAACTGCAAATAAAAAAATTATTACAGGAGATATTGAAGTTTTAATTAATGAAGTAGATATACTATCAGTTTCTAATGTGTTGCCTATGCAAGTAGCTGGAAATGAAAATTACGGAGACGAGATTAGATTAAAAAATAGGTTTTTAGATCTAAGAAGAGAGAAAGTTAAAAAAAATATAATTTTAAGAAGTGAAGTTATTTCTTTTATTAGAAATAAAATGATTGAAAATGGTTTTCAGGAATTTCAGACACCTATATTAACGGCAGCTTCTCCAGAAGGTGCAAGAGATTTTTTAGTTCCTTCAAGAATTCATAGAGGAAAATTTTATGCACTACCTCAAGCCCCTCAACAATTTAAGCAGTTAATTATGGTTTCAGGTTTTGATAAGTATTTTCAAATTGCACCATGTTTTAGAGATGAAGATGCCAGAGCAGATAGAAGTCCAGGAGAATTTTATCAATTAGATATTGAAATGGCATTTGTTGAACAAGATGATATTTTTACTTTATTAGAAAGTGTATTAACTCAAACATTTAAAAAGTTTTCAGAAAAAAAAATAGTAGAAGTACCTTTTCCTAAAATTACCTATAATGATTCATTGCAAAAATATGGAACAGATAAGCCAGACCTTAGAAACCCCTTAAAAATTAAAGATTATACTGATTTTTTTAAGAGCGACTCAATAAATCTTAATATTTTTAAAAATATTATAAATAAAGGTGGAGTTATGAAAGTTATAGTAGCTCCTACAGGAAAGGATAAACCTAGATCTTTTTTCGATAAGTTAAATAATTGGGCAAAAGAAGAAGGTGCTTCTGGGTTAGGATATATGAGTTTTAATAAAGAGGATGTAGGTTTAATTGGAAAAGGTCCAATTGCAAAAAATATAGATATTGAATTGCAGAAAAAATTAATATCAGATTTGTCTATAAAAGAAGATGATGGAGTTTTTTTTATTTGTGATGAAGCAAGTCAGGCAATTAAATTTAGTGGTAAAGTAAGAACAAAATTAGCAGAAGAACTTAATTTAATAAAAGATGATAAATTCATGTTTTGCTGGATAGTTGACTTTCCAATGTACGAAATTGATGATAATACAAAAAATATAAATTTTAGTCATAATCCATTTTCAATGCCTCAAGGTGGATTAGATGCTTTGAAAAATAAAGATCCTTTAGAAATTAAGGCATACCAATATGATTTAGTTTGTAACGGAATAGAACTTTCCTCAGGAGCTATTAGAAATCATAAACCTGAGATTATGAAAAAAGCATTTGAAATTGCAGGATATTCAGAGGAAGTAATTAAAAAAGAGTTTCCAGCACTATATTATGCTTTTCAATTTGGGCCACCTCCTCATGGCGGTATAGCTCCTGGTCTTGATAGAATAGTAATGCTTATCGCAGATGAGAAAAATATTAGAGATATAACTATGTTTCCTATGAATCAAAAAGCTGAAGACTTGCTAATGGGTGCACCAAACATTGTTAATCAAGGACAGCTGAAAGAATTAAATATTAATCTTATTGAAGAAAATGAGTAATTATTTATTTTTAAGTATCTAATTTTATTAAAAGTTTACCAAAATTTTTACCATTCATAAGACCAATAAATGCTTCAGGAGCTTTTTCTAAGCCTGTAACTATATCTTCTTTCCATATAAGACTTTTGTTACTCAACCAATAGGCCATTCTTTTTCTTGCAATAGAATACTTTTGTTCAAATCTAAAAACCAAAAACCCTTCAACTGAAGCTTGATTTGTTAAAACTGCCCTTTGTACTCGCATACCTGTTTCCATTTGTGTTAAGTTATATTGAGATATAACTCCACAAACACCAATTCTTCCAAAAGGAGCTATGTTGCTAATAACATCATCGGATATTTTTCCTCCCACGTTATCAAAGTAAACATTTACACCACCTGGGCAATATTCTTTTATTTTTTTAAATACATTATCTTTTTTATAATTGATTACATTATCAAACTTTAATACATCTTTTAAATATTTGCACTTTTCATCACTGCCAGCAATCCCAGTAACATCACAACCAGCAATTTTAGCTAATTGGCCAACTAACTGTCCCACAGCCCCAGATGCTGCAGAAACTACCAAGTTATCTCCTGGCACAGGTCTACATATCTCAAAGAGGCCAAAGTAAGCTGTCATGCCAGGCATACCTAAAACTCCTACTGCTGTTTGTATCGGAGCAAGACTAGGATCTATTTTTCTTACAAGCGAAGAATTTATTTTAGCAAATTCTTGCCACCCTAATGTAAAACCCTCAACAATATCACCTTTTATAAAATTTGGACATTTACTTTCTATTACTTCTCCTACTGCCCCTCCTGTAATTACATCACCTATTTTAACAGGCGCTGCATAGCTTTTTGCTTCACTCATTCTCCCTCTCATGTATGGATCAAGAGACAACCAGATTACTTTAATTAAAACTTCTCCATAATTTATATTATTAATAGTTTCATTTACTATTTCAAAGTCATCTAATTTAGGAAAACCTACAGGTCTCTTTTTTAGAACTATTTTACTATTTTTTATATTCATTTTAACTCCTTGAAATTAGGTTTTGTAAAGGGCTAGAGGATGAAGCATAAACTTTTTTTTTCATTCTTTTTGCTAGAAAGCTTTGTCTTCCAGCAATCACAGCATTTTTAAATGACTCCGCCATTAAAATAGGATATTTTGCTTCTGCTATTGCTGAGTTGGCTAAAACAGCATCACATCCTAATTCCATTGCAAATGATGCATCTGAGGCTGTGCCTAAGCCAGCATCTAAAATTACCGGTAAATTAGATTGTTCTATTATGAGCTTTATATTTAAAGGATTAAGTATACCTAAGCCAGATCCTATTGGAGATCCTAAAGGCATTATTGCTGAACACCCAGTTTCCTCTAAAATTTTACATAACACTGGATCATCATTACAGTAAGCTAACACTTTAAATCCATCTTCTACTAATTTTTCTGAAGCATTAATTGTTTCAATCATATTTGGGTACAAAGTTTTTTCATCTGATAAAACTTCTAACTTTACCATATTCCATCCACCTAAATCCTTAGCTAACCTTAGTGTCCTGACAGCTTCATTTGCATTAAAACAACCAGCAGTATTAGGTAAAAAAGTATACTTTTTTGGGCTTATAAAGTCTGTTAGTTTAGGAAGGCTTTTATCGGTTAGGTTTACTCTTCTAATAGCAACAGTAACTATTTCAGCTTCGCTAGCCTCTAGTGCTAGTTTATTTAGTTCATAGTTCTCAAACTTTCCTGTTCCTATAATTAACCTAGATGAAAATTCTTTCTTAGCTATATTGATTTTTATATCTGATATTCTTTCCATCTCTATCCTCCTCCTATAAATTGAACTATTTCAATTTTATCATCATTTTTAATAATTATATTTTTATATTGAGATTTAGGAATAACAACAAGATTAACTTCAATTGCAATGCCATTTCCATCAATTTCTAAAATGTTTAATAAAGAAACTAAGGTATTATTTTCACTAAAGCTCTTTTTTTTTCCGTTAATAAATACTTGTATTGTTTTTTCGGTCATTTTTATAATAATATAAGAGAATTTAGAAAAATGACTAATAAAAAAATTTTAATTATTAATGGTCCTAACCTTAATCTATTAGGGAAAAGAGAAGTTTCAGTATATGGAACTGAAACTTTAAAGAGTCTTGAAACAAATCTTAATTCTTATATTAAAAATAAGAATGCTAAACTTACTTTTTACCAATCCAATATAGAGGGCGAAATTATAAATTTTATTCAAAAAAATTTAGAAAAGCAAGATTTCATTATTATTAATGCGGGAGGATATTCACACACATCTATAGCAATTCGTGACTGTTTAAGATTATTTCAAGGCTTGATATATGAAGTACATATAAGTAATATTTATAGTAGAGAAAATTTTAGAAGATATTCTTATTTATCTGATATTAGTAGTGTAGTAATATGTGGTTTAGGATTTTTAGGATATGAAATAGCATTAGATTTAGCTTTAACAAACCATAAATAAGTAAAGGAAACTTATGTTTAAATTTAAAATAGATAAAGAGGCCATAGAGTTGCTTTGTGAAGTAATGAAAAAAAATAGCTTGTCTGAAATAGAAATTAAAAGAGGAAGTCGAAGTATTAAACTATCAAAAAACAATAATCAGAGTACAATTATTAATACTGTACAAGAAAACCAGCATGATAAGAAAGAACAAATAGGTAATATCAAAAACACCACCCTAACTAGCAAGCTAGAAAACACTGTTAAGGCTCCAATGTTAGGAACTCTTTATCATTCTCCTTCTCCAAATTCAAAACCTTTTATAAAAGTAGGATCTAAGGTAAAAGCGGGTGATATAATTTTTATTATTGAAGCCATGAAGACTATGAATCAGGTAAAAAGTGATAAAACGGGAACTGTGAAAAAAATTTTAGTTGAAAATGCTATGCCAGTAGAGTTTGATCAAGATCTTATTATAGTTGAATAGAAAATGTTTAAAAAAGTACTAATTGCAAACAGAGGAGAAATTGCTGTTAGGGTTATAAGATCTTGCCAAGAGTTAGGTGTTGATACTGTTGCAATTCACTCTAAGGCAGACGAAGACTCGATGCATGTTAAAATGGCAAATGAGAGTATTTGTGTAGGAAATAATTCTGCTAATGAAAGTTATTTAAATATTCCTGCAATTATTACTGCAGCAGAACTGACTGGTGCTGATGCGATACATCCTGGTTATGGATTTTTATCAGAAAATGCAAGGTTTGCTGATATTTTAGAAGAACATGATATTGCTTTCATAGGCCCTAAATCCCAACATATTAAGATTATGGGGGACAAAATTAAAGCAAGAGAAACTATATCCAAAACGGGTATCCCTTTGGTTCCAGGTTCAGAAGGTAGTATTGTCAATTTAAATAATTT